>JAJZRT010000094.1:0-8365 GCA_021802595.1 Pseudomonadota bacterium | reverse complement strand
CAGGCGCTGGTAGCGGAAATCACGCAAAATCCACGGGCAGTTGCGGTACCCATTTCAACCGGCAATCTCACACTGCAGCAGTATCTGGCCGCAGCGCCGCGGGTCGCAAACAGATTGCCGCAGAACGCAACCTGGGATGGCGATATGCGTCGGCAACTCAAGGCGGCCGATTTGATGAAGAAAGCCGCGGCACCCTGATATCAGGGCCGGCCCTTGGGCGTGCGCAGCGGGAGCGGGTGCTCTGCTTTCAGATGCAACTGTTCTCCGGTCTTCGTGTGGCAAGGATTTGCATAGGGCGCGGCTTCGGTGGCGAAACCCGACAGGTACATATCCTGGCCGGCCACCCGCGGCGGACGGCCCATCCCCGCCTTCGCGGTGGGGCTTAGCCATGGTGCACATCCCTGGACGAAGCCGGCGCCAACCCGCCAGATTCCGAAAGGCACGCCATTGCTCGCCAACTATCGTCAAGGCAGTGCCTAACTTGTCACGCCGGCACTTTCAGAGGACTGACTCCGCGACTTCGCGCGCCTCCCCGGTTTGTGTGATGAACGTCCAGGAACGCCGATCAACAATAGCGTCGTGAGATCACTTGGAACGTCCTAAGATTCTTCGCTTAAAGCTGAGTCGGTCACGTCGGCATTTCGTACCGACCCCGCAAAGGCGTCCACTGCCATTGCTTCGAAAAGGGAAAGGTCATCTCTGGGGTAATTGCGAATCGCCGCATGAGAGGGGTGGTCAGTAGTGGGCCAATAAACGATGCGCACCGTCGCGCCGCTGGAACGACAGACCTCCTTCAGCTTGCCAACGTTTGCTATTCCGAAATGAGCTCTTTTTCGGACTGTCGCTTTTTTTCTATATGTCTGAACCGCCTCCCTGATTCGTTGTTCGTGATCGCCACTAAAATATTCGAGCCAATTCGCAGAAAGGTAGGCTTCTTCCGGTCGTAACTCAAACGCTTGGGGGAGGAAACCGATGACATTTTCATTCTCGTCTTTTCTGAGCTTGCTCCACGGAACGTGTCGTATGACATGATCCCGATCAGGCAAATCCTTGCCTTTCGCTACCATCTGGAAAACCACTCTTCGGGATGATGGGGTTGGAGTCCTTCGTGCAACCGACTAACCGATGTGTGTCCGGCATACTGTTCGGATTCATTGTCGCGGCGTCTGGATATGACCCAGCGGACACGATCGTTAACCAAAAATTCAATCGTTAAACGACTTTGCCCGGCGGTCCATGCCGCGATTAGGAACCCGGCATGTGAGAGACCGAGACCGGGCAGTCTGTCAGGTTGAAGCTGAAAAATCGCCTTGAGAAACGTGTTGAAGGATGCTTGCCGAATCGGCGTGTCTTCGGGGTCCCATTCCTCGGGGTCATGAAGAGAGTCGATTTGGCGAAATAATTTTTCACGCCAAACGCTGTCTAGATGCATCGCAACTGCGGACGTCAAAATTTTCACGCTCGCGGTCGCATCAAAAAGACATTCTTCAACACTTTTCTCCACCTCCTTTGTGGGAAACGAGGCGGGCGACTGAGGATTGCGGAGCTCTGCAATACGGTGCTCGAGCGCGCTTGTTTCGGCGCTAAGAAAGGAATCTTCCAAAATCGATTGCATGGCAATGGTTGAAGCCGTGCAGAGCGCTCCAGGTAATTCGGTGCCGAGCGCAGATAGTTCCGTAAGCGCGGATTTCTTAAAGCCGAATACTTTCGGGGCGAGGATCATTGGGTTATTGGACATCACTAAAAAGCCCCCTTGTTTTATTACTCACGCATGCCTCAAAGATCTGATTCTTTCTTAATCGAATTTTGTTAAGCAAAGCATGAATGTCTTTTTCGCTCTGCGGGGGCTCAGCCTCTTTAGAGATGTCCTGATCAATAACGAAGGCCGCGTGATTAAGGAGCGGCGACGGAACAGCCGCTGAATTCAGAACTAAGTTGCATCCAATGTCTGCCATATGAAAACTAGTTTGTACGCCGTACGCGTTCATTGGCCCAAAGGTATCCGGAACCTTCGGAAAAACATTTAAATACTCTTCGTGTTCGACAAGTTCCCCGGTCACCGGGATATCTATGCGGTTGATGTAGCGTACGCCTATACGTTTCACTTGCCGAAATCCCATGTACCGATGCCAGTGCTTCCAGTCTCGAGCAAAACGGCCGAAGAATTCGTCCCAACCGGGATAGGGGGCAAGTTGAGAAACAATCAAAGTCGCTGGGAAAAGCACTAGCAGCTGGGTCATGTCCGATGTCGCACGCCGGTGCCCCACCTCCTCATCAACGGCCGCTGTTGCTTTGCTCTTCTTCTCGGCGTCGACGTTTACACGGAGTTTCAGATTTGAGATTGCCTGGTGTTGAGGATAGTACGTGGCAAATTTCTCTTGCACAGATAAAAGCTCGCCTTCATCGATCTGGTTCTCGAAGGTGATGCCGATAACCGCTTCAGTAATTGGCGGGTGCTTGTAAGCTGACAGCGCCACAGATTCTCTCCGTCGAGAAGCCTATATGATCGTCAAAGGTTTATCGATGTTCATAACGGACCGGTTTATGTTTGTTGATGATACCTGAATCCTATTTGCCGCAAGGCGACAGAAGCACGGCGGCGAGGCGGATTGACGCCAGAACTCGGCAAGAAGTAACCTAAAGTTCCCCAATTGGCAAGGGTTGGCTCTTCCCGAATGACGACGCTGCTTCCTCAAAGGAGTGTTCTACTAGTGCTTCGCGACGCAGTTCCTGATGCTGAATGGCTCCTACGTGAAATTGAGTCGCAACAGTTCTGGAGATCGAGTCCATGCAAATTGAAGGGAGCGGAGCGGGCCGATCAGGCGCAACATATCCAACCACGCTTGGTTCACCGCGCTAGCGAAGGCGGGCCTTGAGGATTTTCGCTTTCATGATCTGCGCCATACCTGGGCCTCCTGGCACAGGCAGGCCGGCACCAGCTGCGATGAGTTGAAAGACTTGGGCGGCTGGAAGACCCGGAGCATGGTGGACCGGTATGCGAAGTTTGCGACGGAACACCTGGCGGCTGCGGCAGCGCGGATTGAGTCGGCCGGGGAAGAAAACGTGATCGAGTTGTCACGTTTTGTTCACGGTGCTGCCGGGGGTGAAGCGGCTTAGTGTGTGAAAGCCGCGTGGCTACTGGTGGCCAGGGGCAGAATCGAACTGCCGACACGCGGATTTTCAGTCCGCTGCTCTACCAACTGAGCTACCTGGCCTTTGGGTGTATCAGCGGCGCAATTTTTTTGGTCTAAGCCGCCGCTGCAAAGCCTGCGATTACATCGTAAACGCCTGGCTCAGTCAAGCTTTTAGCGGCATCGTCGATTGAAACCCGGGGATGGGCGGAAGCTCAGCCAACCGAGCGAGTTGCGCAAGGCTCCAGATCTATGGAGCGCAAAAGTCATGCGGAACAATGGCAATGTTCGAGATGTCTTCGTTTACGAAGGCACCGGTCAAATCCGGTGCGACACCGCCGAACTCAACGGGATACGCGGCGACGCAATACCCAAGCCATCAGGGCGGCGCCACCCAGCATAAGGGGGAAGGTCGCGGGTTCCGGTACGGTTTGGGTATAAAGCGCATAACTGTAACGCCCGCCGGCGCTACCGTTTGCGTCCCCGCTGACCTGCAGATACCAATTCTGGCCGACGTCCAGCAACTGGCTGGACGTGATCAAGTCACCCATGCCCAGAGGGATCTGGGCGCCCAGCGGATCCACCAGCGCCAGGTTCAAGTTGTCGATGTTGAACACCTGCAGAACGCCCGCGCCGGGAATAGAGACGGAGACGGGAACGTCCTGGAGGCTGAACGCGCCGTAGGCCGCCGCGCTCAGGTCGAAATATATCCTGTCCGTGAAATTGCCGTTGACGAGATTTGAGCCGAATTCAAGCTGATTGGTGGCGTCACCCAACTGATATACATTCGCCTGGGCGGGCCAAGCCAGTGCCACACCAACGAGCGCCGCGGCCAACGGGCCAAGAATTTTCTTCATGGCTTTTCCTGGTTATTTTTCGGGCTCAAGCCGCCAGACGGAGAACGCCGCGGTTACGTCGGCGCAGTTGTATGCCTATCAATCCTAAGCCGGCCAGCAGCATCGTCCATGTGCCCACTTCCGGTACCGGAACGGCGGTGATGGCATAGGAATACATGCCGCCGTTAGTACCGGTGGCCAAGCCGTTCACGCCCAGATACCAACTTCCGCTACCCAAAGAAAAATTGTTCGCCGTGGCAATGATATTGGAGCCGCTGAAGGATCCCTGGTAAGCCCACGAACCGCCGTTGTTCTTGTAAAGGTCGCCGGCAAGGCCGGAGATGTCCAGCATGGTAATGTTCTGCCCGCCGATGGTCAGCACTTGGGGAAGGTTGGTGAGCGTCAGCCCCACGAAGCTGTCTTGCGACAAGGAAAAAAAGAGCTGGTCGGTGATGGGTCCGACGGCTACCTTGTTGTATCCCGACACTGTGTAATTGGGTGCGGTGTTGACGTCTCCCAGGGTCAAGGCAAACGCCTGGTGCGAGAACGCAGCCCCCATCAAAAGTCCCAGCAAGAATTTTGTTTGCTTTGTTTTCATATCGTTCTTTCTTTTCGGAATTAGAAAAATTCTCCGCCACGGGAATTAAGCAACACCCAGACCAAAAATACAACCTATTGATTTATTTACATATATGTCCAACCCACTGCCCGGTCGTGTAAAAAATTCCGACGTTGCATCGACTTGATGTAAATTTTTCCGACGCCTTTAGCCGGGAACCTGGCCCACAAAAAAAAGCCCGCCGGCTAACGCCGGCGGGCTTTTTTTTGGGCGTTATCGATCAGACCGAGAAAGACGAGCCGCAGCCGCAGGTGGTCGTGGCGTTGGGGTTCTTGATGACGAACTGGGCGCCTTCCAGCCCTTCCGTGTAATCGATTTCAGCGCCGACGAGGTACTGGAAGCTCATGGAATCGATGAGCAGGGTCACACCGTTCTTTTCCATGGCGGTGTCGTCTTCATTGGCGATTTCGTCGAAGGTAAAGCCGTACTGGAAACCTGAGCAGCCGCCGCCCGTGACAAACACGCGCAGTTTCAGATCGGGATTGCCTTCCTCGTCGATGAGCTGCTTCACCTTGTCGGCTGCGCTGTCGGTAAAGATCAGCGGGGTTTCGGTCATGGCGTTCATGGTTTGCTCCTGAATAAGATGGGCCTAATGCAGCGGATTATCCGCAAGCACCGCATCCCGTCAACCAAAGACCATTTTTCCATCATGGAGTTGCATCCCGTCCGCCAGAATCAGGGCAGCAGGCCGATGTCCTCCAGGCCTGCGGTTTCGGGCAGGCCGAACATGAGGTTCATGTTTTGCACCGCCTGGCCGGCCGCGCCCTTCACCAGGTTGTCGATGACCGAGAGCACCACCAGTGTGTTGTCCTGGGGCCGATGCCAACTGATCCGGCACAGGTTGGCGCCCCGCACGGAGCGCGTTTCCGGATGCGATTTGGCCGGCATGACGTCGACAAAGGGCTCGTCGCGGTAATAGCTCTCGAACAGCGTCTGGGCGTCCGCCGCCTCCTTGAGTTTCATGTACAAGGTCGCGTGTATGCCACGGATCTGGGGCAGCAGGTGCGGCACGAAAGTGAAGTCCACGGCCGTTCCCGCCATGCGCTCCAGGCCCTGGCGGATTTCCGGCCAATGGCGGTGGCCGGAGGCGGCGTAGGCCTTGAAATTGTCCGACGCCTCGGAGAACAGGATATGGGTTTCCGCCTTGCGCCCCGCGCCGGAGGCGCCCGACTTGCAGTCGGCGACGAGAAAGCGCGTATCCACCACCCCGGCCTCCAGGAGCGGCAAAAAGCCCAACTGCACTGCGGTGGGATAACAGCCCGGATTGGCAACGAGGCGCGCCTGTTTGACGGCCTCGCGGTTCATCTCCGGCAGGCCGTACACCGCCTCGGCGATCAGTTCCGGGCAGGCGTGGGTCATGCCGTACCATTTTTCCCATAGCGCAACGTCTTGGATACGGAAATCGGCCGCCAGATCAATGACGCGCACGCCCGCCCTGAGCAAGGCCGGCGCCTGCTGCATGGCGACCCCATTGGGAGTGGCGAAGAAAACAACGTCGCATTGCTCCAGGCCGGCATGCTCCGGATCGGCAAACGCCAGCTTCACCCGTCCGCGCAGGTTGGCAAACATGTTCGCCACCGGCATGCCCGCTTCCTTACGCGAGGTAATGACCGCGAGATCGGCGTGCGGATGGCGCGCCAGCAGACGCAGCAGTTCCACCCCCGTATAACCGGTGCCGCCGACGATGCCCACCTTGATCATGCCCAACCTCCGCAAGCGAAAGTGCAAATTTTAATCCAGCACCGGCCGCCCGCCATGCCCGTCAGCGCGGCAGCCGTTCCTCGGCCAGGGCGGCAAACAAACCGCGCGCCTGGGCGAACTCACCCCAGTCCTCCAAGTTTATCGACAAGCGGCGGCGCCAATTGGGATGGCCGTCTACCGTACCCGGCAGGTTGGGCTGCTCCTCCTCGGCCAGAAGATCCTCGCCCTGAACCATGAGGATGGCGGACGGGGTACGCGCCAGCAGACGGTAAACCGCCTGCGTCAGTGCGGGCGGGACCTCCCCCTCACCGACTGTGCCCGGATCCAGACCGCACTCCTGCAGCGCCTGCAACAGTCTGGTGCGCTCCTCTGCGCGTCTCTGCCGGTGGCCGGCACAGGTGTCGGGCGGGCATAGTCGCAGACGCTCGCGCCAATCGAGGTCGCGCCCGCGCCAGAAACCCGCCAAGGTGGGCAAATCGTGCGTCGTGGCCGCCACCAGGGCTTGCGCGGGATATTCATGGGGATGCTTGAAGCGGCCGTTGCTCCAATCCTTCTCGAAATAAAACACGCGATAGGACAAGACGCCATAACGGGCCATGGCTGCGCGCACTTCGTCGGGCACGGTGCCCAGATCCTCCCCTACCACCACGCAGCGGTTGCGGATGCTCTCCAGCGCGACGATGCCCATGAGGTCGTCGATGGGATAGCGCACGTACAACCCCTGCTCGGCCTTGTGCCCGGGCGGCACCCAGAAAAGCCGGAACAGCCCCATGACATGGTCGATGCGCAAGGCGCCGCAAAACGCCATGTTGGCGCGCAGCATGCGGATGAAGGGCGCATAGGCCTCCCCGCGCAGCCGTTCGGGCAGCCAGGGCGGCAGACCCCAGTCCTGGCCCTGCGGGCCGATGTCGTCGGGCGGCGCGCCCACGCTCGCGCCCAAGGCGTAAAGCCGCTGATCCATCCACACGTCTGCGCCGCCGCGTTCCACGCCCACGGCCAGATCGCCGTACAGCCCCATGGACAGCGCCCGCCCGGCCTTACCCAACTGCAGGCGCCCCTGCCATTCCAGATACTGGTGGAAGCGGATGTCGTCGGCATGTTGGGCGGCGTAGGCAGCCACTTCGGGGCTGGCGGGATCCTGATAGGCCGCCGGCCAGTCCTGCCAGCCGTTCACCTCCGGGCGCTCGACATGAAAGTACGCCTGCAGGCAGCAGAAGATCCCCCAGCGCGCGAGCGCTTCGCCGCCTTGCTCGACAAATCCCGCAAAAGCCTCGGCCCGCGCGCCTCCTTTTTTCAGATGCCCTTTGGCAAAGGCTTGGTAGACCCGGCGCAGCACCCGCCACTTGAGCCGGGCGACGCCCTCATAGTCCACCAAGGCGCTCGGGCGCAGCTTGTCCAGCGCGGCGCGATCGCGGACTCCCAGGCAAGCGTCGCTGTAGCCCTCCAGAGCCGTCACGTCGAGATACAGCGGATTCAAGAAACAACGGCTGGACGGGCTGTACGGACTTGCGTGCAGGGGGCGCTCCGGAAACAGGCCGTGCAAAGGATTGACGCCCAGCAAAGCGCCGCCTTTCCGCGCCAGATAGCCCGCTGCGGCAGCCAGATCCCCATAATCGCCCATCCCCCAGTTGCGGCGAGAACGCAGGCCATAGAGCTGCAGGCCCAGCCCCCAGACGCGTTGTCCGGCCGGCAGTTCATGGCAGCGTTGCGGGCAGACGATCACCGCGCAGACGGCGCGCAATCCGGCGGCAACGACTTCCAGCGCGTGATAACCGAGCGGGAGGGGCGGCAGGGGCAGTTCGCGCGCCGTCCGGCCTTCGGCGGCCTCTCGCGGCGGAAGTTCGCCGGCCTGAAATTCGCCCGCCGTTTCGGAGCCGTCCTCCAACCTAAGCCGCCACTTACCGCTCGTGCAGGTATCGGGCAAACGCAACAGTAAAGGGGCCGAATCGCGCCTCACCCAGACGGGCGGCAGCATTTCGCGCCAGGAAGCCTGTCGCAGGGCCCCGAGGGTCGCCTCGCATTCGGATTCCGTGGCGCAATCGTGGCCCATGGCCGCCAGGGTCGCACGCAGCGCCGAT
>JAJZRT010000093.1:6184-9777 GCA_021802595.1 Pseudomonadota bacterium | reverse complement strand
ATCGCCGAGGTCACCTCCGACAAGGCCGCGGAATTCGGCATCCAGTGGCAGAACCTGAGCGGCATCGGCAAGAGCACGGCGACCGCCTTCGGCGGCACCAATTTCGGCAGCGCCGCCGCCGGACAGAACATCATCGGAATCGCCCAGAACCCGACCACGGCGGGGGCGGGACTGAACATCGGCGTATTGAACGGCAGCGTCTCGGTGGGCGGCGCCAGCGTGCTCAATCTCGGCCTGCTGGTCCGTGCCCTGGAGAACGACGCCAACGCCAACATCCTGTCCACCCCGACCCTGCTGACCCTGGACAACGACGAGGCCAAGATCGTCGTCGGCCAGAACGTCCCCTTCATCACCGGCCAATACGCGGTTTCCGGCGCCGCGACCACCCCCACGCCCTTTCAGACGGTGGAACGGAAGGACGTCGGCCTGACGCTGAAGATCAGGCCGCAGATCTCCGAGGGCGGCACCGTCAAGCTGCAGATTTACCAGGAGGTATCGAGCATCGCCGACACCTCCAATGCCGCCGGCGTGATCACCAACCTGCGCTCGGTGGAGTCCACCGTGCTGGTGGACAACGGCCAGATCGTCGTCCTGGGCGGCCTGATGCAGGATTCGCTCAGCGACGGCGTCGGCAAGGTGCCCCTGCTCGGCGACCTGCCGGTGATCGGCAACCTGTTCAAATACAACACGCGCAATCGCAGCAAGACCAACCTGATGATCTTTCTCCGTCCGATCATCGTGCGCGATGCCGAACACGCCGACGCCTTGAGCCGCAGCAGCTACGACACCATGCTCGGAGTCCAGTCCGAAGCCGCGGCCGCCGCCAAGTCCATGCCCTTGTTGCGCCAGGGCGGCTCGCCCAGCCTGGCGCCGCAACCGCCAGCAGCGGCCGCAACGCCCGCCACCGGCACGCAATGAACCCCGCGATTCCCTACGCCTTCGCCAAAGCCAACGGCGTCGCCGTCACCGCCCTGGGCCGGGAGCTGGCCGAAGTGGCGGTCAGGGACGACAACGATCCGATGGCGCTGGCCGCTGCCCTGGCCGAACTTCGCCGGGCCCTGAATGTCCCGCTCCAGGCGCAACGCATCGGCGGCGGGGAATTCGACGAACTGATCGCGACGCTCTACAACGGCGCCGGCGCCGCGACGCTGGCCGACGACCTGGCGCAGGAACTGGACCTGTCCCGGCTGCTGCAGGAATTGCCGAAGATCGAGGACCTGCTCGACAGCCAGGACGACGCGCCGGTGATCCGCCTGATCAATGCGCTATTCACCCAGGCGCTGCGCGAGGGCGCCTCCGACATCCACGTCGAACCCTTCGAGACGCGCTCGGTGGTGCGCCTGCGCATCGACGGCACCCTGCGCGACCTGATCGAGCCGGCGCGGGCGCTGCACGCCGCCATCGTCTCGCGCATCAAGATCATGTCCCAGCTCGACATCGCCGAGAAACGCCTGCCGCAGGACGGCCGGATCACCCTTAGGATCGCCGGCAAGCCGGTCGACGTCCGGGTATCGACGATCCCGACGGTGCATGGCGAGCGCGTGGTGCTGCGCCTGCTCGACAAGCAGGCCGGACGCCTGGATCTCACCCGCCTGGGCATGGACGAGGCGACGCTCGCGCACATGGACCGGCTGATCCGCGAGCCCCACGGCATCGTCCTGGTCACCGGTCCGACCGGCTCGGGCAAGACCACCACGCTCTACGCCGCGCTCTCCCGGCTCGACGCCAAGGCGCAAAACATCATGACCGTCGAGGATCCGATCGAATACGACCTGGACGGCATCAGCCAGACCCAGATCAACGCCCGGATCGAGATGAGCTTCGCCCGGGCGCTGCGCACCATTTTGCGCCAGGACCCGGACGTGGTGATGATCGGCGAGATCCGCGATCTGGAGACCGCACAGATCGCCGTGCAGGCCAGCCTGACCGGCCATCTGGTATTCGCCACCTTGCACACCAACGATGCCGTGAGCGCGGTCACCCGCTTGGTCGATATGGGCGTCGAACCCTTCCTGCTGGCGTCGAGCCTGATCGGGGTGGGCGCCCAGCGCCTGGTGCGGCGGCTGTGCCTGGAATGCCGGCAGCCCTTTGCCGCCGATCCAGCGCAGCTCGCCACCCTGGGGTTTTCCCCGACCGGCACCGCCCCGAACATCCTCTTGTATTCGCCGGCGGGCTGCCCGAGCTGCAATCATTCGGGGTACCGCGGCCGGACCGGCATCTACGAATTGCTGACGGTCGACCAGGATCTGCGCCGGCTGATCCACGATCGCGCCTCCGAACAGATTCTGCGCGCGCATGTCACCGCCCTCGGCATGCGCTCCTTGCGCGACGACGGGCTGCGCTTGGCCGCCGAAGGCGTCACCAGCCTGGAAGAGGTGGTGCGCGTGACGCGCGAATAACCGCCGCGATGGAAGCATTCGAGTATCAGGCGCTGGATTCCGACGGCCGCAAGGTGGCCGGCGTGATGCAGGCCGACACCGCGCGCCAGGCGCGCACGCTGCTGCGCGCCCAGGGCCTGCTGCCCTCGACGGTCGCTCCGGTCCGCGCCAGCGAACGGGCCCGGCAGCCCTGGGCCAAGGGCATCTCCGCGGCAGAACTGTCTTTGCTCACCCGGCAGTTGGCGACGCTCCTGACCGCGGGTCTCACCATGGAGCAGTCGCTGACGGCGCTGATCGAGGAGGCCGCCGAGCCGATGACCCGCGAAGTGCTGGGCGGCGTCAAGACCGAGGTGATCGCCGGCCTCTCGCTGGCCGGCGCCCTGGCCGGCTACGGCAAGAGCTTCCCGGATTTCTACCGGGCGCTGGTGCATGGCGGCGAGGAATCGGGCGCACTGCCGACGGTACTCGCGCACCTCGCCGATTATCTGGACGCGCGTCAGGCGCTGAAGCAGAAAACCAGCCTCGCCCTGCTCTACCCGATCCTGGTCACGGTGGTCGCAATCACCATCGTCACCGGCCTGGTGATCTACGTCGTGCCGCAGGTCGTGCAGGTGTTCGCCCAGTCGCGCCAGAGCCTGCCGCTGCTCACGCGCGGGCTGATCGCGCTGTCCGATTTCCTGCGCGGGACCTGGCCCTATATCGTGACGACGCTGGTGGCCGGCGGCGTCGGCATCCGGGCGGCGCTGCGCCGGGAGGACTTGCGCCGGCGCTGGCACGCCGTGCTGCTCACCCTGCCGGGCATCGGGCCCCTGATACGCGGCGTCAATACCTCGCGCTTCGCCAGCACCCTGGCCATCCTGGTCGGCGGCGGCGTGCCCCTGCTCTCGGCGTTGAATTCGGGCGCGCAGGTGATGACCAACCTGGTGATGAAGGATGCCATCGAGGTCGCGATCGAGCGCGTGCGCGAAGGTGCCGGCCTGGCCCGGGCGCTGGGCGCCAGCCGCGCCTTTCCGCCGCTGCTGATCCATCTGGTGGCCAGCGGCGAGGTGAGCGGCAAGCTGGAACAGATGCTCGGACGCGCCGCCCAGTTGGAGACCCAGGCGCTGGAGCGCCGGCTGGCGGTGTTCCTGACCCTGCTCGAACCGGTGATGATCCTGGTGATGGGCGGCGTGGTGCTGATGATCGTGCTGGCGATCCTGCTGCCGATCATAGATC
>JAJZRT010000093.1:0-6174 GCA_021802595.1 Pseudomonadota bacterium | reverse complement strand
ATTGACGCCCGCTTCTTCGGTGTGACTACCGGGAATCAACGCACTTATGCCGCGAAGCCGGCGTTGCGCCAGTTGCTCACTCCCACTCGATCGTCAACGGCATTTCTAAGTAATTGACTTGTCGAGAAATAAAAGCTAGAACAGTGAAATTTTACCGGCGCTTTTACCGTCAAACGCCGAGCGCTTTTGCGGGTGCGGGAGCTGAAGTCGGAATGCGGGATGACTACTCCACGCCATCAATCGTCAACTATCGCTGCGAGCACCGAAGCTTCCTTAGCTGGAGCGCGTGCCAGAGGAAGCTATTTCCGTCGTTTCCTGCGGGGTGGCTGGCCAAGGTTCGGGAACTCGTCCATCAGAAACGATAATTCTGCAAACTCATCCATGCCACCGCCCATGTCAAAGTCCTTTAACGCAGCGCCAAGCTTCTTGGGATCTTTGAAATCCTCCAAATCAGCTTTGATCTGCTTGACGGAGAGGGCGACGCGCGCAACTTCCTCGCTCAGCGCTCGATCTACCATGTCGGGAATAAGGTTTCTGGAGTGGGCCACAACGAGAAGAAAAGGCGCAATGACAGTCTCGATCTCCGCTTTCAACTCAGACAGTTGCTCTCGCAGCACCTGGTTGTAGTGGGCCAGGCGCTGCGCCGATAGGGATGCCAGATGGGCTGCGTCGATCTGTTCGATTTCGAGTTGGAGATTGAGCAATCCCAGCAGGTCGCTGGATTCGTAGGCCTGATTGACCCGCTGCATCTGCTCTGTCTTGCGCTGTCTCGCGGCGGCATCCGTTTCGCGATCAGGGTGCAGCGCACTGGCAAGCTTGCGATAGACATCGCGCACCGATTGACTGACTTCCTTGGCAGCTTGCTCCTGTTTGGCCTGAGCCGCCTCAGCCTTGCGGCTCTTGGGCTTCCTTGCTTGCCGATGAACATTTTCGTGTTTCGCGTGGTTCGCGTGTTCCATCTGATCGCGCAATTCCTGCTCGGCTTTAGCGAACAGCTCTTCCATATTCGTTGCGCCATGCTGGTCGCCCATGCGGATGCCGAAAAGGTTCTCGATCATGTCTTGCGACAGGGCCATGCTTAAGCTTTGATCTTCGGCATAGGTAAGATCGCTGTACTTGTCGTGGATCACCTCCAACTCCGCATCGGACTTCTCAAGCAGCATGTCCTGGATCAGTTGGATCAGCATCTGTTGCAGCCTGGCACGCTGGCGTTTGCCACGCAGGCCACTGGGCCGACCGAGCAAATCATCAAGCAGGAAGGCCATTCGACGGCGGGCCTGCCAGAGTTCGCTTTGCAGCGGCACCAGTTCGCTGCTCACACGGTGGTTGTACCGCGTCCGATAGTCCTGCCACTGTTGTAGCACCGCACGCTGCTCTTCGATCTGGGTTACCAGGCGCTTAAAAGCGGCCTGTGATTTGTCGGCAGGTTTGGCGCGATCGAGGACTGCGACAACTCGAATGCCCCGGTCAGCGGAGCCATCGTCGAATAGGAATGATTGGCGTGGAGAGGACATGTCGTAACGAGAAACAACTTGGGGAAAAACGATATTGACGAAATTTTATCACCAAATGTTTAAGCCAGATCCCCGCGCGAAAACCGCATCCGCAGGGGCATCGGCCGGACCGGCTTTCCCATCAATTTGATGGGAACTCACCCCGAAAGCTGTCAGCCAGCAGGGTAAGAGCATCGGCAAGACGCCTCGCCGTTTCTGGTGGTGGCAGAGGCAACTTGAGGTGACGGGCTCCACTGACAGGATCGCATTCGATCCATGGATGGGAGACAGCCGAAGAATCACCGGCAGCGGCCAGCGTCGAAATGAACTGGCTGCCCGCTTGCAACAGCACAGCCCAGGGATTGGGGCTCCCCGCGTCGGACGCAGCGCTCCCCGCTTTCAGCACCGTCTCAGCAGCGCCAGCCGCGGCGTTGACTGCGGCGTCCGTCGCAGCCATAGCCAGTTCTGCGGCAACGGTGACCGCCTCTTCCGCAGGCGCCATCGCCTCGCCCTCGCCCATGCGGCCGGTCACCTTCTCCACGTCCTTCATGAACCGGTTAAGCCGCGAGCCCCCAAACGAAATCTCACCTGTGCCACCGTCGAGGATGCCCGCCGACAAGGAGCGTTTGAACGCGAGCACCGAAAGCATGCCTTCCTCGATCGTACCCTTGGAAATGAAATTGACGATTTGCACCGGCTGCTTCTGGCCCATGCGATGAATGCGTGCGATGCGCTGTTCGAGAATCGCAGGGTTCCACGGCAGGTCCATGTTGATGAGGGTCGAGGCATGTTGCAGATTGAGCCCCGTGCTGCCGGCATCGGTCGAGAGAAACACCCGGCACTCCGGATCGTCGTGAAAACGTTCCACCAGCGCCGGACGCTTCTCCGAGGGTACGCCGCCGTGAAAACTGACGTAGCCCAGCCCGCGCGCCTCCAGCCGGCGTATGACGATGTCGTGGCTGCGCGTCCATTGCGAAAATACCACTGCCTTGGCTTCCGGCTGTGCGAAGAGGTCGTCGAACAATGCCGCCAGTTCGTCAGCTTTGACGCCGTGATCGGAATCCTGGTCGAGCAGATAAGTGCTGTTGCACGACATGCGCATGTTCTGCAAGGCGCAGGTGAGCCGCCGCTGATCCATGTCCGAGAGAAACTTCACCTTGCGCCAGCGCTGCACGATTTTCGCCACAATGTCGGCGTTCTCCTGATGGTACTGCATCTGCATCTCGGTCATCGGCACCAGCAGGTTCTGGTCGGTGCGGTGGGGCAGTTGCAGCAGTACCTCAGATTTGCGCCGACGGATCATGATCGGCGCCAGCGTCTCGCCGATCTTCTCCAGCCCGGTGTAGCCGGTCACGCGCCCCGCTTCATCCTTGACCTGATGCTCGTGCAGGCGCTTCCATGTTGGCCCCAGCCGGTGCTGATCGACGAACTGGGCAATGGAAATCAGTTCCTCCAGCTTGTTTTCAAGCGGCGTGCCGGTGAGCACCATCGCATAGGCGCTATCAATGCGCTTCAAGGCCCGCGCGGCAATGGTGTTCCAGTTTTTCACCCGCTGCGCCTCGTCCACGATCACCAATTCCGGTGCCCAGTCTGCGATCAGATCAAGGTCCGGCTTGAGCTTCTCGTAGTTGGTAATCTTGCAGAAATCGTCGAGAGCGTACTCCTTCTGCCGCTGCACGCGGTCGCCGGCAATCACCCGCGCATCCCTGCCGGAAAAACGCGCGATCTCGTTCTGCCACTGATATTTGAGCGAGGTAGGACAGATGACAAGCACCTTGGAGACACCGAAATGCCGCACCAGAATTTCCGCCGCCGCGATGGCCTGGATGGTCTTGCCCAGGCCCATTTCGTCTGCGATCAGCGCACGGCCAGCCCTCACGGCGAACAACGCGCCCACGGCCTGGTAGGGATAAAGCGGCGCTTTGAGCAGTTTCTTCAGCATTGGATCGGCCGCGCCACGCGGGAATAGTCTTTCCAACGCTGCAGCCCGCCTCTCAGCATCGCGCTGGCCGGCGACAAAATCGAGCGCGTCGTCGTAGGCGCGCAACTCGTGGCCGGTTTTTGCCACCGCCGTGACAAAGCCTTCCAACTCGCCGAAGCGGTCCTCGGGCAACGCCCAGCCGCGCGCCCCGTCGAACAACAACGCGGCCGCCTTGCGCACCGCTGGCGGGCAATCCGTCCCGGCGCGGAAATGGATCGTCCGGCCGCCATCATTGCGCAGATAGAGCTCGGAAAACGGCGGCTGGTAGCCATGCGCAAACGCCGACTTGGCGCCGCGCTTCTTCTCCAGTCGGGCCAGCGTGAATTCGATATGCTTGCAGGTTCCCAACTCGTTGGTCGCGTAGTCCGGACAGGAGCAGAAGTTGTCGTTTGGCCGCAGCCCGCGGATGGCCACGCGATAGTGGCTCTTCGACTGCGGGTTGCTGACTCTAAAATCCGAAAAGAATGGCTCGGCGCCGATATTTTCCAGGTCGAACGACTGCTCGCGACCGAACTGCCTGCGCAATGTGCGCTGCCACTCGACCGGCGAAAGATCGGCCGGGACATGGCTGCGGGAAAGCTTGGCGGCCTTGATTGGCGTGGGGGAAGACTTTGCCGGATTGCGCTTTGTTCCCATGTGGGGGCGTCCGTTTCAGGAAAGCTTACGTTTTACTGAAAACTGCAATCCCTGGCAACCCATGTCGCCTCCCGGAATCTGGAATAAGATGCGTGACTGTTCAAACTGACCTCGTGAGCCCGCTGCCTGTGTCCATTCCGCTAAATAGCCAAGCCGCGCCTGCCCAAGCATGAGCGGCGTGCACGATACGGCCGAACTGTTCAGGCATGTCAGCGCAGAAAAAGCCGCGATATACCGCATTGTCATGGGTAGCTTCGCCGCAGCGAAGCGGCAGTTCCGCCTACACCTGCGGCCTGACGAGGTGCTGGCCGAAGGCGAATGGACCGGTGCGCCCCCGCGCATCGAGGAAATCCAGTCGGCGCTGGCGCAACTGGCCGAATGGGGCAACCTCGAATCGCAACCCGACACCGCACGCGTCGCCAGCATCAGCGACTTCTACCGGGCGCGCTACCTGTATCGCCTGTCGCAGGGTGGCGAAGCGGTAGAGTCGGCCCTCGCGCTGTTCGAGCGCACGCTTTTACACCGGGCCGAGTTGCAGAGTATCGCCCTCGAAGACATCGCGAACCGGCTGCAGACCTTGCTGGCCCTTGCCAATGAGACCTTGCCGGACGTCGCCAAGGTGCACGAGACACTGCGCGATCTGGTGCGCGTATTCGAGAGCCTGACCGAAAATGCCCAGGCCTTCATGGCCGGCATCGGCCGCAGCATCGAGTTGCAGCAGGCCGAGGCCAGCGCCGTGGTGGCCTACAAGAAGCGTCTGATCGACTACCTGGAACGTTTCATCGGCGACCTGGTCGCTCGCTCCGGCGCCATCGCGCAGCACATCATCTCCTTGTCGCCGCGCATTGACCCGCTGCTGTGGCAGGCAGCGCAGCGCGAGTCGCGCGATGCGCTGCCTACCGATGCCATTGAGCAGAGCGATGCGCTGTCGCGCAGCTTGCAGACCTGGCGAGAGCGCTGGAAGGGGCTGGCCCGCTGGTTCGTCACTACGGGCTTCGAGCCGCCGCAGGCTGAGCTGTTGCGCTCGAAGGCGCGCTCTGCGATTCCACTGTTGCTCTCGGCCGTCGCCGCATTGAACGAGCGCCGCAGCGGACGCTCAGATCGCTCCGCTGACTTCCGCGTGCTCGCCACCTGGTTCGCAGCCTGTGCCAGCGACAGCGAATCACATCGCTTGGCGCGCGTCGCCTTCGCCTTGAACCCGGCACGGCACTTTTCGCTGAGCCCGGACTTGGCCAGCGGCGCTCAGGATCTGCCGGCCAGCACCCCGTGGGCCGATGCACCGCCGCTGTCCATCCACCCACGGCTGCGCGAATACGGCGAAGCGACGCCGCGCAGTGCGCTGCCGCGGGTACAGGAACGTGACCAGGAACGGCGGCTCTTGGCCGCGCAGTTTCGCGAAGAACACGCGCAGATCGAAGCCGCGCGCGCGCGTCTGGCGACCGGGGAATTGACGCGGCTGTCCGAGATCGGACGGCTGGACGCGCATGCCTTCCAGCTGTTCCTGAGCCTGCTGGGCGAAGCGCTGACCGTGCAGTCATCACCCG
The DNA here is from genome assembly GCA_021802595.1 of Pseudomonadota bacterium. The sequence goes on along the minus strand of JAJZRT010000093.1, from coordinate 520 downwards.
ATGAAGCGGTCGAGTTGCATAGCAGCGATGGCCTGCTGTGCCTCAGCCTCGCGCCGCTGGGCGCCGAGACCCGTGCCATCGTTGCCACGGAAGCCGGCGTGTTCTCAGGCCGCGACCATCTGATCAGCATCTCGCGCGTCGAGGCAAGTGCCTGATGGCGAGCGCCAGCGACAGCCGCAGCATCGTCCTGCAGCAGGCCCATCACCAACACGAAGAGCGCTGCCAGGCCTTGCGCGCTCTGCTGATGACGCCGCTGATGACACCGGCTCATGCCGAGTTCGCCGCCGTGCGCCGCCACGCCGACGAATTGCGCGCCTGGTTTGCCCGCGAGACCGGCTGGGCCTTGCACATCAACCGCGACTGCGCGCGGCTCTATAAGCGCCCGGCCGATCTGACAGACGCGAGCCGTGGGCTGCCGGGCTACGAACGCAGGCGCTATGTCCTGCTGTGCTTAGCCTGCGCCGTGCTTGAACGCGCCGATGCGCAGATCACGCTGCGGGTGCTGGGAATCTTCGCGGAA
>JAJZRT010000092.1 GCA_021802595.1 Pseudomonadota bacterium | reverse complement strand
GGCAATCGCCGCCTGATGCAGGACAACGGCGTCGACCTCGCCGCGCTCGACGCCGCTGCGGCCGGGCAGGAAGCCGCCGGCCGCAGCGTCTCGTGGCTCGCCCGCGCCAGCGACCGCCGCGCCATCGGCCTGCTGGCGTTCGGCGATGCCGTCAAGCCGACCGCCGCCGAGGGCATCGCGAAGCTCAAGGCACACCACATCGCCACCGTGATGCTCACCGGCGACAACCGCGGCGCGGCGCAGGCGGCGGCGAATGCACTCGGCATCGACCGCGTGCTCGCCGAGGTGCTGCCGGCCGACAAGGCCGCGCACGTAGGCGCGCTCAAGGCCGAGGGCACGACGGTGGCTATGGTCGGCGACGGCGTCAACGACGCGCCCGCGCTCGCTGCCGCGGACGTCGGCATCGCCATGAGCAGCGGCAGCGACGTTGCCATGCACACCGCCGGCGTCACGCTGATGCGCGGCGACCCGGCGCTGGTGGCCGACGCCATCGACATTTCCAAACGCACCTACGCCAAGATCCGGCAGAACCTGTTCTGGGCCTTTGTCTACAACGTGGTCGGCATTCCGCTTGCGGCGTTCGGCTTCCTGAACCCGGTGATCGCCGGCGCGGCGATGGCCTTCTCCAGCGTCAGCGTGGTGACCAATGCGCTGACGCTCAAACGCTGGAAGCCTGCCGGAGACACACAATGAACATCGGCGCAGTCGCCCACGTCAGCGGCGTGTCGGCCAAGATGATCCGCCACTACGAAAGCATCGGCCTCCTCCGCGCAAGCCACCGCACCCTGGCCGGCTACCGCCAGTATCACGAACGCGATGTCCATCTGCTGCGCTTCATCCGCCGCGCACGCGACCTCGGCTTCCCGCTCGAACAGATCCGGCAGCTGCTGTCGCTCTGGGACGATCCCGACCGCGCCAGCGCCGACGTCAAGCGCCTGGCCGAGGCCCATATTGCCAACCTCGACGCCCGCATCGCGGCGCTGACCGAGATGCGCACCACCCTGGTCACGCTGGCACAGGCCTGTCACGGCGACCACCGTCCCGACTGCCCGATCCTGCAGGGCCTCGCCGCCCCCTGATACGGGGAGCCTGCTGGCCGCCGCGCGCTCAGTGGATCTGCCCTGCCCAGTCGTATACCACCTCGATCACGATCAGTGACCGCACCGGGCGGCCGTTCTTCTGCGCCGGCACGAAGCGTGCATCGCGAAACGCCCTGATCGCCGATTGCTCGAACACGCCGGGCGGGGTCGCGCTCACGACGCTGATATCACTGACGCGGCCATCGGCCTCCAGTTTCAGCTGCAGACGCAAGCTGCCGGACAGCCTCTGGCGGTCTGCCTCAACCGGGTAGTCCGGCTGGATGATACGCAACGCATGCGGCTGCACATCGAGTTCGCGCGCGGTGTAATAGTTGAGATCGACCGAGCTGGTGAGCGCCGCCTCCGGCGCCGGCGCGCGCGCGGGAGCCCCATCTGCCTGCGGGGCAGGCTCGGCGGCGGCAGGGGTGGGCGTGGCAACCGGCTTTTCGGCGATGTTCGGCACCGCCGGTGGCGGCGGTGCGACAGGCTTGGCAACGGGCGGTGCCTCGGCCGAGGGACTCGGCGCGAGCCTCGCAAGCGGTGCAACCTCCGGCTCCGGCGCGGCGTCCGGCGAAGGCGGCGTGTCGATGGCTGGCGCCGCCGCATGTGGCGATGCCAGCCGCACCTCGATCACGGGTTCTTCGGCGTTGACGCCCGCAGGCGGCACCACGTGCACCAGCGCAATCACCACCGCATGCAGGCCCAGCGAAATCCAGATCGCCGCCAGCGGGCGACGCAGTCGCGGCGGGATGGTCGGTTCGTCGAAGGAAACGCTCATGGCCGTCCATGCCCCGGTGGGTATTCATGCCCTTCAGGGTATTCATGCCCTTCAGGGTATTCATGCCCTTCAGGGTATTCATGCCCTTCAGGGTATTCATGCCCGGATGGGTATGCATACCCATCCGGGTACGTTTTGACTGCACGGGAAATCGGGTGCGCTGGCCTAGAATGGAGGCCAGAAAAACGACGGGAGAAGACCATGAAAAGACGTGTCATCGCGGCCGCCATCTTAGCATCGGCGCTGGGCGTGCCGTCCTTCGGCCAGGCGGTCGAACTGAGCAAGACCACGATCAAATCCGCCGACGGCACCGAGGTGCCGGTCGAGGTCGCCACCCCCGGGGGCAAGGGGCCTTTCCCGCCCGTGCTGTTCATCCACGCCAAGCGCGGCTACGAAGGCGACGAGCGCGCCCACGTACGCGAGCTCGCCGAACAGGGCTTCCTGGTCGTCGCCCCCGACTGGCAGAGCGGCCGCTTCATCGAGCGCTGGCCCTCGGCGCACAATCCCGATACCGAAATGGACGTGGAAGCCGGGCTGGACTACCTGAAATCGCTGTCCAACGTCTGCAAGCAGCCGGTCGGTATCGTCGGCCTGTCGCGCGGCCCCTACTACGCGATCCGGCTGGCCGCCAGGCGCGGCCCCGACATCGCCGCCATCGTCAGCTACTACGGCCACATGCAGAACCCCAATGCGCCCGAGCCCGACCAGCTGTTCCGCGTCGCGCCCGAGATCATGCAGATCACCACGCCGGTCCTCTATCTCATCGGCGACGCCGACTACGAACTGCGCCGCATGAACGGCGGCCGCGCGTTCTATGCGCTGTGGGAACGCGGCGTGCCGGTCGAATGGCAGGAATATCCGATGGCGCGGCGTGCGTTCGACTTCCGTCCGGACCAGACGCCGGAAGAAAAGATCGCCACGCGGCATGCGCGCGCACGGGCGAAGGCGTGGCTGATGAAGTGGATGAAGTTGACGCCGGAGATGCGCTGCACATGATGACGCACCGGCGCAGGCCCGGCAGCGGGCGTCCATCTCCCGGGAAGGAAAGGGCATACCCCCTTTTCCATCCCCCCGAGCCGGGCTGGGGAGGATCACGTTGATGCCAGCCCATGCCCTGCCCTGGCCCTGGCTGCTCGCCGGACTCGTCTGGCAGACAGCCAGCGCCGCTCCGCTCTACAAATGGGTGGATCGTGCGGGGCAGGTGACCTATTCCTCCGCCCCGCCCCCTGCGGGAACCCGGGCGCGGGCCGTCGAACTGCCGCCGCAGCCCTCCGCCGAAGAAACCCGGCAGGCCGAGGCGCGGCTGAAACGGATGCGGGAACAGGCCAGCGAAATGGAAGCCCGGCGCCTTGCGCAGGAAGCCGAGGAAGCCAGGCTGCGCGCGATGAGGCAGCCCCCACCGGCGCCGATCGTAATCGAAAAGCCGGTGTACGTGCCCCAGCCGATCTACTACCCGCCTGTCAGAATGGCCCCGCGGCGGCATCTCGACAAGTCCCGCCACCCCTCACGCTGAATGCCGGCCCCGCGTCGAAGCACGGCAGAGGCCCGGGGTGGCGCCCCGTTTTGAGCCGGTTTTCCGGCTCCGTGCACCACAACCGTTCACCGCGATCCGCGTCCCGCCCCGCCGGAAAACGCATAAGCATTTGATAATTAACCACTCTCAAAGCTGGCACGCCCCCTGCTACATCCAGAATGAGTATCCAAACCGCAAGGCCAGGTTGCTCAGGCAGTCTCCTCCGATTTTGCGGCCTCTCCGGAGGCCGCCTTTTTTGGGGGGCCACCGGATACATGAAGCAGACATGCGCGTATTGATTGTTGAAAACCAGCCCGAGCGGCTGGCGATGCTGGTACCTGCGCTGGAAGCGGCGGGCTGCGTGGTGACGGCCACGCTGAATTCCGCGCGCAGCCTGGACGTGCAGATCCAGGCGCTGCGTCCCGACGTGGTGATCATCGCCACCGACTCGCCCGACCGCGACACGCTGGAGCACATCTGCGTGGCGAACCAGGATTGTCCGCGCCCGATCGTGATGTTCACCGGCGACGGCAGCACCGAGGCGATCCGCGCGGCAACGCAGGCGGGCGTGACCTCTTACGTGGTCGACGGCCTCGACCCTGCGCGCATACGCCCCATTCTCGACGTCGCGGTATCGCGCTTCGAAGCCTACCAGGCCTTGCACGACCAGCTCGAACAGACGCGCCTCGAACTGTCGGAACGCAAGCTGATCGACCAGGCCAAGGCATTGCTCATCAAACAAACCGGCGCATCGGAACCCGAGGTGTATCGCGAGATGCGGCGCGCGGCGATGGATCGCGGCCTGAAGCTGGCGGACATCGCGCGGCAGATCCTGCAAAAACCCTTGGCGTGAGGCGCCTCCTGATTGGTGCACGGCATTGAAAGCATGCACTGCACGGGTGCACGAATGGACGGCATGCGTGGGCCCATGATCCGCCCGGTTTCCTGAAAATCCATGCAATACAAGGCGCTTTGGCAGCTGGCACAACGGTTGCTAAACCTGAACTGAACAGTCGCAACGATGTGGCTTTCAGCGTGATCGTCAAACTCTTTTTATCAATGGACAAAGGCGTCCGCCCTGAAGGCGACGCCTTTTTATTTGGAGAACACACCGTGAGCGACAGCCAGGACCAACCCCTCGTACTAGACCAGAGCAAGCGTGACTTCATGAAAAAGACCACCGGACTTTCCGTCGCCGCCGCCCTCATGGCCATGGTGCCACCCGGCGTGCGCCAGGGTGCCTGGGCCGCCGGTTCCGACGCTCCCGAAAAACCCAGTCTCAACATCGGCTTCATTCCGCTGACCGATTGCGCCAGCGTCGTAATGGCCTCGGTCAAGGGTTTCGACAAGAAATACGGCCTCACGATCACGCCCAGCAAGGAAGCCTCGTGGGCGGCGGTGCGCGACAAGCTGGTGAACGGCGAGCTCGACGCCGCACACGTGCTGTATGGCCTGATCTACGGCGTGGAGATGGGCATCGGCGGGCCGAAGAAGGACATGGCGGTGCTCGCCACGCTCAACAACAACGGCCAGGCGATCACGCTGTCGAACCAGCTCAAGGCCAAGGGCGTGACCGACGGCGCCTCGCTCGCCAAGCTGGTCGCCGCCGAACCGAAGGAGTACACCTTCGCCCAGACCTTCCCCACCGGCACCCACGCGATGTGGCTGTACTACTGGCTGGCGGCGTACGGGATCAACCCCTTCACCCAGGCCAAGGTCATCACCGTGCCGCCGCCGCAGATGGTCGCCAACATGCGCGTCGACAACATGGACGGCTATTGCGTGGGTGAGCCATGGAACGCGCGCGCGATCCGCGACAACATCGGCTTCACCGCGGTGACGACGCAGGACATCTGGAAGGACCACCCGGAGAAGGTGCTCGGCACCACCGCCGAGTTCGTACAGAAGTATCCGAACACGGCGCGCGCGATGGTGGCGGCGATCCTCGACGCGTCGAAGTACATCGACACCATGAGCAACCGCTCCGAAGTCGCCAAGATCATCTCGGCCAAGTCCTACGTCAACACCGACTTCGACTCGATCGAGGACCGCATGCTCGGCCAGTACGACAACGGCATCGGCAGGAAGTGGACCGACCCCAACTACATGAAGTTCTACAACAACGGCCTGGTGGGCTTCCCCTACCTGTCCGACGGCATGTGGTTCCTCACCCAGCACAAGCGCTGGGGCTTGCTGAAGGCGCATCCGGATTACCTGGCGGTGGCGAAGAAGGTCAATCGCATCGACATCTACAAGCAGGCCGCCGCGATGACCAAGACGCCGCTGCCGAAATCCGACATGCGCAGCAGCAAGCTGATCGACGGCGTGGTATGGGACGGCAAGAACCCCAAGGCCTATGCCGACAGCTTCAAGATCAAGGCCTGACGGGAAAGGGACCCACCATGACACCCGAAAACATCGCCCTGGTGAAAACCAGCTGGCAGCAGGTCCTGCCCATCCAGAAGGCTGCCGCCGAACTCTTCTATGGCCGCCTGTTCGAGCTGGACCCGTCGTTGCGCCAGCTGTTCAGGGGCGACATGGCCGAACAGGGACGCAAGCTGATGACCATGATCAACACGGTCGTCATGAGCCTCGACCGGCTCGGGCCCATGCTTGGCGCGATCGAGGACCTGGGACGCCGCCACGTCGCCTACGGTGTGACCGAAGCGCACTACGACACCGTCGGCAGCGCGCTGATCTGGACCTTGGGAACAGGCCTGGGCGACCATTTCACCCCGGCCGTCCAGGCGGCGTGGGCAGAAGCCTATGACACGCTGGCCTCCACCATGAAGCAGGCGGCGACCGCCGCCGCGTAAACACTCAGGAGTGCGACATGAGCGCAGTCAATGCAACCACCGAAAATCTGAACGACATCCTGTCGGGCGAAGATATCGTCCCGGCAGTCCCGGTGCCGGCGGCGGCCGGCCCCGCCCGCCGCATCCCCTATTTCGAGACCGAATCGGGCAAGCGCCTCATCGAGGGCACGCTGACCCTGTTCAGGAATGCCATCCCGCCCCTGCTCGGCATGCTTCTGTTCATCGGCCTGTGGGGGCTGATCTCCCATAGCGTCAAGAACATTCCCGGCCCCGCCGAGACCTGGCACTCGGCGGTAGAACTTTTTTCCGATCCGTTCTACAACAAGGGCCCCAACGACCAGGGCATCGGCTGGAACATCCTCAACTCGCTGTATCGTGTCGGCATGGGCTTCGGCGCAGCCGCCCTGGTGGGCATTCCGCTCGGCTTCATGGTCGGCCGTTTCGACTTTCTCAACCGCATGCTGTCGCCCATCATCAGCATCCTGCGTCCGGTGTCGCCGCTGGCCTGGCTGCCGATCGGGCTGCTGGTGCTGCAGAAGGCCGAGCCGGCATCGATCTGGGTGATCTTCATCTCCAGCATCTGGCCGATGGTGCTGAACACCGCCGCCGGCGTGCAGCGCATCCCGCAGGACTACATGAACGTCGCGCGCGTGCTCAACCTGTCCGAGCTCAAGGTCTTCACCAGGATCCTGTTCCCGGCCGTGCTGCCCTATGTGCTCACCGGCGTGCGGCTGTCGATCGGCGTCGCCTGGCTGGTGATCGTCGCGGCCGAGATGCTCACCGGCGGCGTCGGCATCGGCTTCTGGGTCTGGGACGAATGGAACAACCTCAACGTCGCCCACATCATCATCGCGATCTTCATCGTCGGCATCGTCGGGCTCTTGCTCGAACAGGGGCTGATGCTGCTGGCGAGAAGGTTTAGTTATGAGTGAGCGGTAAGCGGGGAGCAGTGAGCGGAAAAACCGCGCGCGGCTCACCCCTCACCGTTTACCGTTTACCGTTTACCGTTTATCGCTCCCCGCTCACCGCTTTCGGAGAAAGAAATGCAAAGCTACGTCCAGATCGAAAACACCGGCATGGTGTTCAGCACCAAGAAAGGCAAGTTCACCGCGCTCACCGACATCAACCTCAACATCGAGCAGGGCGAGTTCATTGCGCTGATCGGCCATTCGGGCTGCGGCAAGTCCACGCTGCTGAATCTCGTGGCAGGCCTGCTCGACGCCACCGAAGGGGTCCTGCTGCTCGCCAACAAGGAGATCAGGGGACCGGGGCCGGAGCGTTCGGTGGTGTTCCAGAACCACTCGCTGCTGCCCTGGCTCACCGCATTCGAGAACGTCTATCTCGCGGTGGAAAAAGTGTTTGGCGCCAGCGAATCGAAAGCGCAACTGAAGGCACGCACCACAGCCGCGCTGGAACTGGTGGGCCTGACCCATGCCGCAGCCAAGCTGCCGGGCGAAATCTCCGGCGGCATGAAACAGCGCGTCGGCATTGCCCGCGCGCTGGCGATGGAGCCGAAAGTCCTGCTGATGGACGAACCCTTCGGTGCGCTCGACGCGCTGACCCGCGCCCACCTGCAGGACGAGCTGATGAAGATCGTCGCCGCGACGCAGAGCACGGTCATCATGGTCACCCACGACGTCGACGAGGCGGTATTGTTGAGCGATCGCATCGTGATGATGACCAACGGCCCGGCAGCGACCATCGGCGACATCCTCGCGGTCGATCTGCCACGTCCGCGCGAGCGTCTGCAACTGGCGCACGATCCGAAGTACCACGAGCTGCGCAGCCAGGTTCTGGAATTCCTCTACAGCCGGCAGATGCGGCCGAAGGAAGCCGCGTAATCCCCGGATGGCGAACGCCAGCACGTTCGCGATCATCGAGCGCTACGAGGAATATCGGTACGCGCTGAACGAACTGATCGCGTCCATCGTCACCGGCATCGCCAGTCCGGCGCTGTTCGACGACGCGGCTGCGCGCGACGAGGCGGTGCGCTGCGCCGGTCGCCATTACCCCTTCGTCGACCTGCTGTATCTGCTCGACGCCGCCGGCGTGCAGATCACGCCCAACCTGCCGGTGCGCAAGAACCATCCGGCCGGCGGCCTGGGCCTCGGCACCAGCCGCGCCCCGCGTCCCTACTTCGTGCTGGCGCACGCGCAGCCCGACGGCGTCGCGATCACCGCGCCCTACCTGTCGAATGCCAGCGGACTGCTCTGCATCACCGCCATCGTGCGCATCCACCACGGCCAGGAATCGGGTTATCTGGTGCTCGACATCGACCTCGCCGAGGCCGTGGCCTTCCTCATGGGCGACGCCTCGCGCAAGCGCTTCGTGCCCTTCTTCAAGGGCGTATACAGCGTCATCGTCGCTGGGCTCTTCGCGGTGGTCGTGCTGCTGGGCTATGCCGCGCTGGTGGAACTGACGGAAATCTTCGGCTCGGCCGGCCACGCGTCCGACCTGCACCTCAAGCCCTTCGGCGTGATCATCTTCCTCACCCTGGGGCTGGCCGTGTTCGATCTCGGCAAGACCATCCTCGAAGAGGAAGTGCTGATGCACAAGGACGTGTACCGCCACAGCTCCACGCGCCGCACCATCACGCGCTTCATGGCGGCCATCCTGATCGCGGTGTCGATCGAGGGCCTGCTGCTCATGTTCAAATCTGCCGTGGGCACCGGTGAGCGTGTGCTCGACGGCGTATGGATGATGGCAACCGCTGTCGGGCTCCTGGTGGGGCTGGGCTTGTACGTCTACCTGGGTGCGCGCGCCGAGCATTTGCTCCTGAGTCAGAAAGCGAGAAAAAACACGATCAGGACTGATTGAACGCGCCTTCCACTCGCCCGGGCCTGGATGGAAAACCAGCGTCCCTGGGCGCGCCGCCGAACCATTTGCGAGCATTGCAGTTGCCCCGTAAGGCAGGTGCGGCTAGACTCTCTGGGTTGCCTTCGAACCGTCCGTTTCGTGAATTTCCAGCCCTCTGCCCGCCATGCCGCGCCGACGTGAGCCCCGCCCTGCGCCCGCGCTGGAACTGAAGACCACGCGGTTCGCCGGGATCCAGGTCATCCTCAACAGCGCCGAGCATGCCGCGCTGGACACCCACATCTCCACGCTGTTTGCCGCGACGCCGGATTTTTTCGGCGGGGAGGCTGCCGTGTTCGAATGCGGGCGCCTGCCTGCCAACGCGCCCCCGCCCGACTGGGCCTGGCTGACGCAGGAACTGAAAAGCCGGGGACTGAACCCGTTCGCGGTGCAGAACGCCTCGGCCAGCCTGGCCGCCAGCGCCAGGAAAGCGGGGCTGCTGGTGCTGAACGATGCCGCGCCTGCACCGGCCATCGCCGCTGCCGAACCGGAACCCGCGCCGGAACCTGAACCGGTTCCCGGACCGGCCCCGGCAACCGAACCTGTACCGAAACCCGCCGCCCCCACCCGCATCATCGACAAGCCACTGCGCTCCGGCCAGCGGGTCTACGCGGCGGGCGGCGACATTGTCGTGCTGGCCGCGGTCAACCCCGGCGCGGAAGTGATCGCCGACGGTAGTATCCATGTGTATGCGCCGCTCAAGGGGCGGGCGCTCGCCGGCGCGCGCGGCGACACCTCGGCGCGCATCTTCACCACGTACCTCGAGGCCGAGCTGGTGTC
>JAJZRT010000091.1 GCA_021802595.1 Pseudomonadota bacterium | reverse complement strand
CTCGGCGAAATCCAGCCTGTTCGGCGGGCGTGATCAAGCTTAAAGCTTAAAAACACCGGACTAAGTATGTAGAACTGCCTGTAGAGGGCTTGCGGACGCGGGTTCGATTCCCGCCGGCTCCACCAATTCAACATCCAACAACATCCAGAAGCATCCTTAAGCCCGTGAAAATACGGGCTTTTTCTTTATATGGCGTCCGGGGTCATGCAGTAACATCCATTGAAATCCGGCATTATTTGCAGTAACGTCCGCAGTAACAGCATTTTCCTGTTACCGCATACCGGGGAGTTACTGCATGGCCAAGGAACTCATTACAGACACCGCCATCAAGGCGGCCAAACCCAAAGAAGCCCCCTATCGTCTTCCTGACGGTAGCGGGCTTTATTTGCTGGTCCGCCCCGATGCGAAAAAATGGTGGCGGCTCGACTACACCCACGAAGGAAAACGCAAAACGCTATCCGTTGGCGTCTATCCCGAAACCGGGCTGGCCCTGGCGCGAAGAAACGCGGAGGCCGCACGCGCCCTTTTGGCGGAAGGGGTCGACCCCAGCGAAGTCCGAAAAGCGAAAAGAACGAGGCAGGCGGAAGCGCGGGAGACTGAACGCCGGCTGGCGGACGGAATCCCCCTGGCCAACAGCTTCGAAGCCGTCGCCCGTGAGTGGTTCGAAAAGTTTTCCGCTGACTGGGTAGCAAGCCACGCGGACAAGATCATCCGGCGCCTCGAACGCGACATTTTCCCCTGGCTCGGCGCCCGCCCGATTGCCGAAATCAAGGCGCCGGAACTGCTGTCCGCGTTGCGGCGGATCGAGGAACGCGGAGCGATTGAGACGGCGCACCGCACACTGCAAAACTGCGGGCAGGTTTTCCGCTATGCCATCGCCACCGGCCGTGCCGAACGTGACATATCGGCGGACCTGAGAGGCGCCCTTGTGCCCGTGAGCAAAACCCACCTGCCAGCCATCACGGACCCGAAGGCCATCGGCGGCTTGCTGCGGTCCCTGGATGGATACACCGGATTTTTCGTGACCAAGTGCGCCTTGCGCCTGGCGCCTCTGGTATTCGTCCGGCCGGGTGAGCTTCGCAAAGCGGAGTGGTCCGAAATCGACCTGGATAACGCGGAATGGAATATCCCCGCCGCCCGCATGAAGATGCGCGAACCCCACCTGGTCCCCCTATCCCGCCAAGCGGTTGAAATCCTGCGCGAGCTGCACGCCGTAACCGGACGCGGCCGGTATGTTTTCCCCGGAGCGCGGACCAATGGCCGGCCCATGAGTGATAACGCCGTCCTGGCGGCCATGCGGCGCATGGGCATACCGAAAGAGGAAATGACTGGCCACGGCTTCAGGGCAATGGCCCGAACTGTCCTGGATGAAGTCCTGGGCTTTCGGCCGGACTGGATCGAACACCAACTGGCCCATGCTGTGAGAGACCCGAACGGCCGCGCATACAACCGGACGGCCCACCTGACGAAGCGCCGGGAAATGATGCAGGCATGGGCGGATTACCTGGACGCCCTCAAGGTTGAAAACGTGATTCCCCTCAGGGCAAAAACAGCGTAACCAGTGGCAATACCGCCGCTTGACGGACTCAGGCAAAGCGGGCCAGCAGTGCGTGTCGGCCCTGTAGACCACCCACCACAAGGAGATATGGATCATGGCTGTAGAAACGTACACCCCCACCTTCGCCAACCTCGAAGATTTGCAGGTCTTGTTCAAAACAATGGGAGATACAGCAGGCGCTGCGCTTGATAAATGCGAGTTGCAAAATTCCGCGCTATGGCTGATCACCAAGCTTTCCGACACTGCCGTGCGCGATATCGAGCGCTTGTTGAAGAAGGAGCTCGGACATGCAGCATGAGACCGTTGTCAACCTTAAAACCGAGCCTGGTGCAAATCTGCCGCCCGATGAACTCAAGATGGTCACTTCGGCATTGTTCGAGCTAACTGTGGATGCACGGGGGATAGCCGCCATCTGCAAGAGGCTGGAAGAGCAATTATCGGGGGAGACGGGACCCTGGGACGCACTGGATGCTGCTTGCCTGGCGGCCTTGGCCGCCAAGTCATCCATGAAAATGGGCTGGCTGGCGGATCGTGTGATGTGCCGATTAGACCCAGCGGGTGAAGACCTGTCGCATCTCGATGAATGGCTGCTGCCGCCGAACTTGAGGAAGCCCCTGTCTTACAGACCACCCAAGGAATGATGATTTGCCAAGCAAAGAAAATGAGCCGCCTTCGGGTGGCTTTTTTTTCGGGCCTTGAACCCGAAAGCGCTCAACTGAGCCGCTTCATTGAACACTGTCCAGTGTACCGTTAGAGCCGCCAAAACCCAGATAACAGGGGAATGAATGCGGCTCGAAACATCCGAGACAGGCGGGGGCTGTAGGGGCCCCCGGCGTCCATTGGCATGTACGAGCCGGAAAATCCTGCATCGATCAAGTAACCGCCAGCGGTACTACAGGCCGGAATAAAGGGAAAGAAGTGGCGAAAGTAGCTTTCCGCCCTTTATTCCCTTTATTCCGGCCTTGGTGTGGCCCAAGTCTTGAAAGCCTTTATTCACAAGTAAAGAAAGAAAATCCTTATAAAAACCTTCTAGGGAATCAGATAAAAAAGGTGCGAAAGTTGCAAAAAAAAGGCCGGAAGACCCCGGCCTTTGGGGTGCTCAAATTTGAGCCATGCGTGTCACCCACCCACAGCGCGCGGATTGCGCTGGATGATGTTGAGCACGGCGCGCTCGCCGCCGCGGGTGTTGAGGTAATCGCTGAGCGCGGAATCCATGTCGAAGTGATTGACGATCTTCGTGCTGGAGTTGACCACCGGCGCGGCGCCGCCCGGCAGGTTCACCGCGCCGCCATCGGCGTAGCCCAGACGCGGGCGACTGCTGACGAAGCGCCCGCTGGCGATGCGCCGCATGTTTTCCAGCACGCCGACGCCGATGCGGTTGGTGGCCGCCTGGTCGAACACGAATTCGCCGGCGTGGACGATGCCGGCCGGCTGGTACTTGCCGCCTGGCCCGGTCCATCCGCCTTCGGCAAACCCGAATGCGCTGGCGATCGCGCCGAGCCAGTTCTGCCCACCGCCGCCGCCACCGAAAGCGCCGGACAGCGCATTGCCGATGCTGCTCACCATGCTGACGAAGGCGGCCTTGATTCCGGCAAACAGGCTGCTCAACATGCTGGTGAAGCCGGAGAACAGGCCACCGCCTTCGCCGCTGCCCGCCCCTGACAGCGCATCGGCTGCCGTGTTCACGTCCCGCACATAGATCGCGCTGGCCGGGGTCGAGCCGTCATTCTTGCCACCGAAACCAAGCGACCCGGCGATGTTGAACACGCCTTCCTTGCCGCCGACCAGCGGACTATTGAGCAGGGCATCGGTCAGGCTGCCGGCCAGCGCATTCGACAGCGCGTTCCGCAAGGCATCGACCGCGTTCTTCAGCGGCGTGCCCTCGCCCGTCGCGATGGCATTGAGGCCGTCGGCAAACCCTCGCTGCACGCCTTGCTGCACGGTCTTGTACACATCATCCTGCTGCCGCTGCAGTTCTTCCGACGCCTTCGCTGCGTTGGCGTTGGCGCGAATCTGCCCCTGCAGTTCCAACAGGCGGTTGACGTCGGTGATGCCGCGCTTTTCCGCTTCCAGCAGCAGCAGCGCGGTTTCGCGTTCATCGTTGGCGAGGCCCGACAAAAATGCTTCCTGCTCCAGTCCATCGATGAACTCCGCCTGCGCCTTCAGCCTGGCCGAGGCCAGCGCGGCCAGTTCAGCCGTCGCCGCCTGGCTCAGGTTGAGTATCTTGTCGCCGGCCGACTGGATGCGCGCATCCACCAGCGCCAGATCGGCCAGCGCCTGCGTGCGCTCCGAACCTTTCGCGCCCGGGGCCAACGATGCCGCCCGCAGCTTCGCCTGCTGGTCCTGCAAGGCCGCCAGCTCGTTGCGCAGCCCCTCCTCGTCCAGCGCCGCCTTCGCCGCGATGAACCCTGCCTCGTCGATCAGCTCCGCCTTGCGCGCCTGCTCGAGCTTTTCGCGGCGGGTGGTGAGGCTGTCTTCCAGCCCCTGCGCAGCGGCTTCCGCCCGCGCCTTCTCCAGCGCTTCCTGCGCCCTCAGCAGCGCGGCCACCTCCCGTTGGACAGCACTCAGCGCGGCCTTGTCGGGTTTGCCTGTATCAACCACGTTCGGATTTGAAATCGCACCCTTACCCGTCACTGGCTTGATGGCAACTTTTGGCGCACCCAATCCCATTATTTTTTTCTCAAGCGCATCTAGTTCAGCGCGGGCAGCCTTGGCATCGGCAGCCACGGCGTCATGGATGCCCCGGGCGCCCTTAAAATCCAGCCGCAGCATCGCGGCGACCTGCGCGGCATAGGCACCTATTTCCCGCCCAACCGTCTTGAACACAAATGCCAGATTGGCGGCAAGCACAGTAAGCGTCTGGAAAACAACGCGGATGGCGGGTGTTCCCAGATCGAGAAATGACTTGGCGAGCGATGCGCTGGCACCGGATGCCTGATCGATCTGCCCAACCATCAAAAGCACCCGATTTCCCAATTCGACGAAGGCTCCGGCCAGCGTTTTCGGCAGGCTCTCAGCTTCGCGCCGCAATTTGGGCAGCTCGGCGGCCAACCCGTTAATCAATACATCCCGGGTCAAGGCACCCTCTTTTGCCATGGCGCGCAACTCACCAACCGGCTTGCCAAGCGAAGCGGCCAGCGCCTGCATCAGGCGTGGTGCCGATTCAAAAACAGCATTCAGCTCTTCACCTCGCAGCGTGCCCGATGCCATGGCCTGGGAAAATTGCAAAAACGCGGATTGCGACTCTGCAACCGTCGCGCCCGACAGCCTTAGCGCCAGCGCGACCGCTTCGGTCGTGTCGACGAACGCGGCCTGGCTGACATCGGTATCCTTGAGGCTGTTGGCAATGCGGGTGTAGAGCGCGGCCGTCTCTGCTAGCGGCGCCTGCGCCGCGCTCGCAATCCGCTGGATCGCATCGTTCGATGCGGCGAACTCTTCCTGCGACCGCGCGGCCAATTTCAGCCGTGCCTGCAGATTGGCGTACTGATCCGCCGCCTCCGCCATACCGCGCACGCTGAAACCGGCGGCCAGCGTCGCCACCAAAGGCGCGAAGGTGGCACGCAGCCGCGCGAAGGAATCGCGCACCTGATCGACGCTGCGACGGAATTCACCGTTGCGCGCGAACTGCTCGCGCAGCGCGGCCGACTGTTTCGCCGCGGCCCCGTTGGCCGCGTCCATCGCCGCGCGCAGCTTCGCTTCCGCGCCGGACAGGTTCGCCGCATCGAAGCCTGCGGCCTTGAGAGCCGAGCCCGTGCCCGTCAGCGTGGCGCGCTGCCGCTGCATCGCTTCGGCAAGGCGCAACACTTCCGCCTTGGCCTGGGCGATATCGCGCGCGAAGGCTTTGACGCCTGCCGCCCCGCCGGCCTGGGCGGAGTTGATGAAGAAGTCGCGTTTGCGCTTGGCCTCATCCAGCGCCGCGCCCAGGCGCGTCAGCTCGGCCTGCGCGGATTTGAAGGTGCCGATCTCGCCCAGCTTGGCGGTCAGAGATTGGCGAACGCGGGCGTTCGCAGCCTCGACGTCGGCCAGCGCCTTCTTCAGGCCGCTGGCGTCGCCGCCGATAGCGTAGGTAAGTTTTTGGTCACTCATGGTCGTTTTCCTTTCAAGTTGAAAGCCAAGAGCCGGGACAGGCCCGGCTGTTCGATATTTCGTCAGCACCACGGCACTTCGTCATCCTCCCAATCATCATCGTCGTCAGGGGACGGCGGTTCCCCGGGTCCACCATGGCCATGCGCGGAGGTGCCGCATACTTCAATGTCTTTGCATTGCATATCCATCTTGATCCTTTCACATTGACTGCTAAAAAATCAGCGGACAGACCGCCCGCCTGGGATGCCCTTAGGAATCCTGCTGCCGCACAAGATCAGCGCCGACCTTTGGATAAAGCCCGGCAGTGCTCAAAGACATGATTTCGGTTACGCGCTCATTCACGCGACGCGCGATCCCATACCGATCCCAGAGCACGACGCCGCTGTCGGCAGTCTGCTGCCAGCCTTCAGGCACATCGGAACGGCATGCGTCCGGAACGGCGAGCGTGATATCGTCCTCGCGGGGGAACGAAAATTGCCGTCCACGTTCACCAGGCTCCCCGACATGCTGCAGCCAGATCACCGCTCGAAAATCGACGAAAGCCGTGATGTAGCCTTCGATAGCCTCGTTCAGCGCCTTGGCGGCGGCTGCTTCCTCCGATGCGCCGATCCCAATAAGCTCCTTGCGAAGAGATCGATCAAGCTCAACGGCCTGCGCAGTCAGCGCCGCCAGCATCGATTCCGCCTGCTCAAGCTGGCGTCTCGCCTCGGTATGCCGCCGTGCATGCTGGGCATGCGCCTCGTCTGCCGCCTTTCTTTGCCTGTCGAATTCCGCCGCCACGCCATCAGCCTCGGCGGTGCCGGCCAAAAGATCGTTGACGCGCGCCTGCGCAATCGCACGCCCTGAAGCCGCGTGGTCGAATCCGGGCGGCGATGGTTCGCGCAGGATCGCGTTAGCGGATCGCACTGCCCGCAGGGTTTTCTCACGCTCCGAAACCACCCGGTCTAGTGCGCCGGCCAGCTTTTCCAGCATTGAAGAATCTCCGCCGACCACCCTGTTCGGCGCTTCGGTCACATCGCCTCCCAGCGCGGAATCCCCACTCCTGATTGATGCTACTTTGCTCATTTGTTGCCCCTTTCAGTGGTTGAATGGCGCACAGCGCGCCGGTGAAAAACCTTCATGCAGGCACATCCCCGCCGCCTCTCCTCATGGCAAGCGGGTTGACCTGGTAGTAAATCGGCGGCCGCCCACCTGTTGCCGTCCCTTTGAACGGGCCGGCGATCAAGTTGCGAACCTTGAGTGTTTCCAGTGCGGCAATTAGGCGGTCGATCCGGTCGAACCGGCTATGGTGCGCACGGTGCAATTCGGAGCGCAGGAACTCGGGCTCGCCGCGCCGCTCGATCCAGCGCCAGCACACCTTGGCGTCATCGGTGGCAGGATCGGCGCCGATCAGGTCGAACACGGCCAGGGCGTGGCGTATCAGCCCCCGGCACAGGTCGACAGCGCGCTTCATCGTTTCCTCGCTGATAGCCTCATCCGGCCTGCCGTGCCCGGCAACGTGAAACAATCCAGCCACTCGCAGCGCGCCGCCTGGCAGCTTGGCGCACCAGTCGCGCATCGATTCCAGCGGCCCGCCTTCGGCCTGCGCGTTTTCGATTTTTTGAGCGAAACGCACCCATAGCTCGCGTGCGGCATCGGACAGCAGCAGGATGTGTTCGTCATCCTCTCCCTCGGCAACGTCGGTGCGCGGTTCAAGCTCCAGCAGCCGCAGCACCTCGCCCCGATACCGCGCCTCAAGCTCGGGCGCGATGTTGACGCGCCGGCCCATATCGCGCTTGCCGATGCGGGTTGCAGGGAGTCCGAAGAAGAAGCGGGCGAAGGTTCCAGAGCTGCGAAACTTGCGCTTTGCTGTCGGTGCCATGTCTTGCAGCAGGCCCGGCTGCATCCCGAGTCCGAAGGTCAGCGCAGGCCGATCGATTACCGCGGTGCGGCTACCGCGATCAACCCGCACCGGCGAGCCGGAATAAGCCTGCAGCGCCACATCAACCACCGACTCGCCACCCGAGTACAGGCCAGCCAGCACGGCGAATATGCCGCCCTCGTCGGAGACCACCGACATGCGGCCATCGTGCTCGACCAGCATCCCCTGCAACCTCTCAGGAGTAACGTCGCCCGTGAAGAATCGAGGTGGCCGCAGTTCGTCCGGCGTCTGTTCCGCCAGGTCGGTGATTTCGGCCACGATCTCGCCGCGCCGCACCGGGCTATCCTCTTTCGCCGCGTCAGCCTGCAACTTTTCCGCGCGCCGCTGGCTGATCTTGCGCAGGGTGTCCCGCTCGACAATCTCGGGGCGCATCTGGTCGGCCAACTTCGCTTCCTTCAGCAGCACCGGCTTGAGTAGCCGCTGAATCAATGCAGATTTGCGCTCGCCGGAGTCGGCCAGGATCACCACCCACACGTTGACCGGCTCGCAGTAGTCATCACCGAACGCCGACGTCTTGAACTTGCGCTGCAAGGCCAGCGACAGCACCGCCAGGATGAACAGAACGGCCATCGTCGGCGGTGTTTGCAGCGCCGACGACAAGGCATCCGCGTACTCGCCAAACACGCCAGGCAGCAAGTCGGGTGGCAGTTCCGGGGTTTCGATTTGATTGAACCCCATCGGCTCATCCCAGCGCCTGCCATCGTCTGCCGGCGCGGCCGCCTTGGGTGCCTGGCGCCCGCCACCCGTGGGGGCCAATCTGTCGAGGAAAGCTGCACCGCGTTCCGCGCCGTCGTCAGCCATGATTCAGCCCTCCCGCATCAACCGCAGCCTGAATCCGCCGCACGGCCAGCATCAGCCGATCCCGTTCTGTGGCCGGCAGCGAGCCACCGGCGCCCAGCGTCGACGCCGCACAGCCGACAACAAGCGCTTCGAATGCGATTGCGCGCAGTATGTCCGATGCTGGAAACGGCCGCCGCTCTGGCCTGCCGATGTGGGCGGGGTCAGCAGGGCGCGGGGGAAACAGATCGGATATTTCCAATCCGGCAGCGGCGACGACTTCACGAACAGTGCATCCGGCAAAGCAATGCACCAAGGTCTTGCCCACGTCGCCTTCGCGAATCGCCAGCGAGGCGCGGCGGTCCTCATGCGCCGGGCATTTCGCCAGCCAGCGCCCCGGGCCGGTTCGCTTCACGCCGTCCAGTTTGGATAGCAGCATGTCAACGCCCATGATTGCCCACCAGGCCTTTGCGGCGCTCGCTGTTGACGCGCATGGTCCGGCGCCACCATCCGCAGGTGATGCAAGTTCCTTGGCCTCGGCAATAGCATGGTTTAGAATCGCTGCGCTGTCTGTTGTGATAAGCCGTCATGCCCCTGGCCGGGCCGACGGCTTTTCTTTTTGATTTCCCCATGGCCTGTCTCACGCGGCTTTGCCGGAGACCTCCGGGGCGGGCGACCGTGCAACGCGCGGCCGAGCGGCAAGCCAGGCCTCCAACTCTGACCGCATAAAGCCCACGCGCCGCGGTGCGAGCGAAATCTTGCGCGGGAATGTGGGGTCGGCGTTCTCCAGCGCATACAGCGTGCTCCGCTTGATCCCAAGAAGCAGGCAAGCTTCCGAAATAGTGGCGACAAGTTTTTCCATACGAGACTCCTTCAAGGGGTTGAAAATAGGCGCGCGCGATCAGCGCCACCCACCCGCCTAGAATCAAGAATCCAAACTCAATTGGATATGGCGGGAAATTTCCGCGCCTCAGCGGGTGCCATGGCGTTCAGGATTGTTTGTTTGGACTTTCTTGGATAGGGGGAAAAATTTCCGCGGGATTTCAGGGCGAAAAAAAGCCGCCCGAAGGCGGCTCGTTTTGTTTGCCTGGCAAATCATCGTTCCCTGGAAAGGGGCTTCCTCAAGTTCGGCGGCAGCAGCCATTCATCGAGATGCGACAGGTCTTCACCCGCTGGGTCTAATCGGCACATCACATTTAGGGCGTGGAAATGATGCGGGCGACCAGCGTTGCGGGGCTCAAATTACCGCCCAGCATTCACAGTTTGCAGTAACAGGCGCAGTAACAGCGGCACAAGGAAAACACGAAACCCTTTATCCATGCGGTCAAGAGTGTTGTATTAAAGTGACGCCGGCCCACCAGAACATGATCCCTGGTGGTCCAAAGAAGGCCATAATTCTTGTTAAAAACAAGGATTATGGCCTTTTTCACGTCCAGACCGAGCCAATATCGTCCAGCACCATCCTGCCAGAATGGGGGTAC
>JAJZRT010000090.1 GCA_021802595.1 Pseudomonadota bacterium | reverse complement strand
CTTGTCGTCGAACTTGATGCCGACCGGAATGCCGCGGCCGTTGTCGCTGATCGAAATGGAATTGTCGGGGTGGATGATGACCTTGATGTCGTCGCAGTAACCGGCCAGCGCCTCGTCGATCGCGTTGTCGAGCACCTCGAACACCATGTGATGCAGGCCGGTGCCGTCGGACGTGTCGCCGATGTACATGCCGGGGCGCTTGCGCACTGCCTCCAGGCCTTCCAGCTGCTGGATGCTGTCTTCATCGTAACCGCCGTTGCCTTTTTCGGGCGTTGCGTCGTCGGGCTTCTTGCTCATGGTGTTCCTGTCGGTTGTTGCTGCGTGAAATCGAAACGCGATGCGCCTAGATGCGCATCGGCATGACGACGTACTTGAAGCCGGGTTCACCTTCGCTGGTGAGCAGCATGCTGCTGTTGGCGTCGCCCAGCGACAGCGTGATCTCGTCGGTGTTGACCGCGCCGAGGCCGTCCAGCAGATAGGTCACGTTGAAGCCGACATCGAGCGGGTCGCCGCTGTAGCTAACCTCGATTTCGTCGGCGGCTTCTTCCTGCTCGTTGTTGTTGCAGACAATGCCCAGCGTGTTCTCGCTCATCACCAGGCGCACACCGCGGAATTTCTCGTTCGACAGGATCGCGGCGCGCTGCAGGGCCTGCATCACCGTCTGGCGGTTGGCCTTGAGGTGGCGCGGCTGGTTGGCCGGGATGACCCGCTGGTAGTCGGGGAATTTGCCATCGACCACCTTGGTCACCAGTTCGGTGCCGGGCAAGGTGATGGTGACCTGGTTGGTACCGATGCGCAGTTCGACCGGGTCCTCCACGTCGCCCAGCAGCTTGGACAGTTCGACCACGGTCTTGCGCGGAATGATGACTTCGCGCGCTGTGGCCTCGGTTTCCAATTCAGTTTCGGCATAGCTCAGGCGATGGCCGTCGGTCGCCACCACGCGCAGCTGCTTGCCTTCCAGCACCAGCAACATGCCGTTGAGGTAATAGCGGATGTCCTGGCTGGCCATGGCGAACTGCACCAGCTGCAACAGGCGCTTCAGCGTTTTCTGCGGCAGGCGGATCGCCTCGCCCAAGCCTGCGCCCGTCTCGACCCGCGGAAAATCGGCGGCGGGCAGGGTCTGCAGGGTGAAGCGCGACTTGCCGGCGCTGACCACCACCTGGCTGTCCTTGGAATCGAGCTTGACCTTGGCGGAATCGGGCAGGGCGCGCACGATGTCGAACAGCTTGCGGGCCGCGATGGTGATGGCGAAATCCTCGCCCGCCGGCACATCCAGCTGCGTACTGACCTGCAGTTCCAGATCGGTTGCCAGCAGGGTCAGTTTGCCGCCCTTTTTCTCCAGCAGGAGATTGGACAGGATGGGCAGGGTATGACGTCGTTCGACGACCCCCACAACCGAAGTGAGGGAAGCCAGCAGGGCGTTGCGTTCGCTTTGTACTAATAGCATTTATATATTCCTGAGAATCATAATAAAGGCGGCCTGAAACTGGGGGTAAGCCTTTTTTCATAATTAAAACAGCGATGTGCCCATTGTTTCAGGCTGTGGATAAGCGCAGGGGAACCTGGGAAAGATGGGGATGGTTTTTCCACGCCATTCACTCGGGCCGCTTTATCCACATTCCATCCTCAGCCTGTCAGGCTTTGTAATAACACCAGGTAGTCGCGGCCGATGTCGGCTTCGGTCTCGCGCAGTTCGGCCACCTTGCGACAGGCATGAATCACCGTGGTGTGGTCGCGCCCGCCAAAGGATTCGCCGATTTCCGGCAGACTCTGGTTGGTGAGTTCCTTGGCCAGCGCCATCGCAATCTGCCGCGGACGGGCCAGATTGCGCGTCCGCTTCTTGGAAAACATGTCGGCCACCTTGATCTTGTAGAAGTCGGCGACGGTTTTCTGGATATTCTCGATCGAGACGATGCGCGAGGTCGACGCGATCAGGTCGCGCAGAGCCTCCTTTACCAGTTCCATGGTGATGGGTTTTTCATGGAAGCGCGAGAACGCGATGACCCGCTTGAGGGCGCCTTCCAGTTCGCGCACGTTGGAACGCACCTGCTTGGCGATGAAGAAGGCGACGTTCTCGTCGAGACGGATGTTCTCCGCCTGCGCCTTGGCCAGCAGGATCGCGACGCGCATTTCCAGTTCCGGCGGCTCGACGGCCACCGTCAGGCCCCAGGCAAACCGGGATTTCAGCCGGTCGTCCAGCCCGCTGATTTCCTTGGGGAAGGTGTCGCAGGTGATGACGATCTGCTTCTTGTTCTCGATCAGCGAATTGAAGACGTAGAAAAACTCTTCCTGGGTGCGGTCCTTCTTGGCCAGGAACTGGATGTCGTCGATCAGCAGCAGGTCGAGCGACATGTAGCGGCGCTTGAGATCGTCGAACTGTTTGTTGAGATAGGCCTTGACTACATCGTCCACGTAATCGTTGGCGTGGATGTAGCTGATGCGTGCGTTGGGATTGGCCAGGCGCACGGTGTTGCCGATGGCCTGCAGCAAATGGGTCTTGCCCAGTCCAACCCCACCATAGACGAACAGCGGGTTGTAGGCGACACCAGGGTTGTCGGCGATTTGCAGCGCAGCAGCGCGTGCCAGCTGGTTGGCGCGGCCGGAGACGAAATTGTCGAAGGTGAAGCCGGGATTGATGCGCATCCCCATCTGGGCAGGTCCGGCGGCGCTGGGCGGAGCTTCCGCAGGAGTGGCGGGGAATGCCGGCGTGGCGTGCGAGCGTGGGGCGCCCGTTTTTTTGCCGAGCGCATAGGTAATCGAGACGGGGCGTGCATAGAATTCCTGCGCCCAGTTGTCGATGTGCTCGGAGAATTTCTCGCGTACCCAATCCATCACGAAATGGTTGGGCGCCAGAATGCGCACGTCCCCGCCCGCATCGTCAAATACGAGGGGTTTGATCCATGTGCTGAATTGCTGCTGGGTCAGATTGGCGCGAAAGCGCTCTTGGCAAAGGTCCCAGAAGGAATCCATAGTCGAGGGGCGAGGGGCGGGAAGCTGCATGGGATTCAAAAATGAATCTTACTCTCCTTCGATAAGGTTATCCACAGGCATGCAGGCACGGTTTGCCAGCCACGGCTCGGGGCGAACTTGACATCCCCCCGATTGGACGGGTCTAATACACGGTTTTTCAACGGATTTTTTTGTTCGGTCCGCCCGCCCCGGCGGATGGACCGGCGCCAGCCAGAAAGGATATGCCATGAAACGCACTTACCAGCCCTCCACTGTCCGCCGCAAACGCACCCACGGCTTTCGCGCCCGCATGAAAACCAAGGCGGGCCGTGCCGTGATCAACGCACGCCGCGCCAAGGGTCGTGCGCGTCTGGCTGTCTAATCAACGCCAACCCAGCGGGTGGCGTGCGCCTTCGCAACGCGCGCCTGGTCGACAAGGCTGATTTCGACCAGGTGTTTGCCGACAACCAGCGTGCACGGACGGATTTCCTGATGGTGATGGCGCGGCCCAACCAGGTGGGGCATCCCCGCCTGGGCATGGTCGTTGCCAAGCGCCTGCTTGCGCGCGCGGTGGATCGCAACCGCGTCAAGCGATGCGTGCGCGAAAGTTTTCGTCGGGCCCTGCCGGAACTGCCCGCGTGCGACTTTGTCGTTCGTCTCATTGCCACGCCGGTTCCGGGCGATGAGGCCCGCGATTTGTTGCGCGCCTTCACGCGTGCGGGCCAGCGAGCCATGGCAAAATGGCCCGCCGCGGTGTCAGGCGAATCCCGGATTGCCGCCCCGGAATCCCCTTCAAACTCATAGCGTCCCGTTCCATGGATAATCAGCGGCTGATCCTTTTCATTGTCTTTTCCTTCTCGCTGCTTTTGTTGTGGGAAGCCTGGCAGGACAAACATGCGCCGCCTCCCGCCGTCACGGCGACGAGCGCCACGAGTGCAAACACAAGTGCTCCGCCCGCGCCAAGCCAGGCGCTGAACGCCCCCGCGGCCGCGCCCACCCAGCCCGGGTTGGCGAAGGGCGCGCGCGCGGTGGTGGAAACCGATGTGCTGCGTGCCACCATCGATGCCAACGGCGGCGATCTCCGGCAGCTCGACTTGCTGTCCTACCGCGAGACGCAGGAACGCAATCAGATTTTCACGCTGTTTGAAGACGATCCGACCCAGCCCTACCTGGCGCAGAGCGGCCTGCTTGGCAAGGATCTTCCCACGCATCGCAGTGTATTTCAGCTGAATCCCGGCACCTATCGCCTGGTCCAGGGCGCATCGGAAGTCGAGGTTCCGTTGGTGTGGAGCGATCCTGCCACGGGTGTGCGCGTCGAGAAGACCTATATTTTCAAGCGTGGCAGCTATCAGATTTCCCTCCGGACGCGGGTCATCAACAACGGCTCCCAGCCCGTCGACCTGACGCCCTATTACCAGTTCACGCGCCATGCCGGCGCACCTCGCGGCGCGTCGTTCTTCCTGCATACCTTCACCGGTCCCGCGTTCTATACCGACGCCAAGAAATTCCAGAAAGTCCCCTTCAAGAACATCCAGGAAGGCAAGGCCGAGTTCGAGAAAACGGCCGACAACGGATGGGTGGCGCTGGTGCAGCATCACTTCGTGTCGGCCTGGCTGCCCGAAGGGACGATCAAGCGCGAGTATTACGCGCGCGCGCTGGGAGACGGGCTTTATTCGGCCGGCGTCATCCTGGCCGAAGGCACGCTGGCACCGGGCCAGCAGAAAGTCTTCACCGTACCACTCTACGCGGGGCCGCAGAAGCAGAAGCTGCTGGAAGCCGCCGCGCCCGGCCTCGATCTCGTGCGCGATTACGGCTGGCTCACGCCGCTGGCCTTCCCCATCTACTGGGCGCTGGCAAAAATCGAGGGTTTCGTCGGCAACTGGGGCTGGGCCATCATCATCCTGACCATCCTCCTCAAGCTGGCGCTGTTCCCGCTGTCGGCGGCGGGTTACAAGTCGATGGCCAAGATGAAGAAGCTGACCCCGCGCCTGCAGCAACTGAAGGAAACCTATGGCGACGACCGCGCCAAGCTGCACCAGGCGATGGCGGACCTTTACAAGACCGAGAAGATCAATCCGCTCGGCGGCTGCCTGCCGATCCTGATCCAGATTCCGGTGTTCATCGCGCTGTACTGGGTGCTGCTCGCGGCGGTAGAAATGCGGGGCGCACCGTGGCTGGGCTGGATCACCGACCTGACGGCGCCCGATCCCTTCTACATCCTGCCGATCGTGATGGGCATCACCTCGATCCTGCAGGTCAAGCTCAACCCGCAGCCGATGGACCCGATGCAGGCCAAGATCATGATGATCATGCCGATGGCATTCACCGTCATGTTCGTGTTCTTCCCGGCAGGCCTCGTGCTGTACTGGATCGTCAACAACATCCTGTCGATTACGCAGCAGTGGGTGATCAACAAACGGGTTGAGGGCGGTGGCAAGCTCGCCTCCGGCAAGGCCTGATCTGATTGCAGCCATCGCCACCGCGCCCGGGCGCGGTGGCGTGGGCGTGGTGCGGGTATCAGGACCGGACATCGCGCCCCTGGCGCAGGCGGTGCTCGGAAGCGTGCCCATACCGCGTCATGCCACCTACAGCCGCTTCCTCGACGGGCAGGGGCAGCCGATCGACGAAGGCATCGCGCTTCATTTCGTCGCGCCGCACTCGTTCACCGGGGAGAACGTGCTGGAACTGCAGGGGCACGGCGGTCCGGTGGTGCTGAATCTGCTCCTGCAGCGCTGTCTTGAACTGGGCGCGCGGCTGGCCGAGCCGGGCGAGTTTTCCCGCCGCGCGTTTTTGAACGGCAAGCTCGATCTGGCCCAGGCCGAGGCGGTGGCCGACCTGATCGATGCGGCCTCCACCGAGGCCGCGCGTTCGGCGGTACGCTCGCTGGCGGGTGCCTTCTCGGCGCGGATCGCAGAGCTGGTCGAGGCGCTGACGCGCCTGCGCATGCTGGTCGAAGCGACGCTGGACTTTCCAGAAGAGGAAATCGATTTCCTCAAGCAGGCCGACGCCTTCGGCCGGCTCGACGCCATCGACGCCAGCCTCGCGGCAGTGCGGGCGCAGGCTAAGCAGGGCGCGCTCCTGCGCGAGGGCCTGACGGTGGTGCTGATCGGCCAGCCCAACGTCGGCAAGTCGAGCCTGTTGAATCAATTGGCCGGATTCGAGGCGGCGATCGTCACCGAGATTCCCGGCACCACGCGCGACACCGTGCGCGAGACGATCCAGATTCGTGGCGTGCCGCTGCACGTCATCGACACCGCGGGCCTGCGCGACACGGCCGACCCGGTGGAACAGCTCGGCATCGCGCGGACCTGGGCGGCGGTGGACAAGGCCGACGTGGCGCTGCTGCTGGTGGATGCCGCCCACGGCCTGGGCGAGCGGGAAGCGGCGATCCTTGCGCGTCTGCCCAGGGTGGCGCGTCTGACCCTGCACAACAAGATCGATGTCACCGGAGAGGTGCCGCGTGTGACGGGCGACGAGATCTGGCTCTCCGCCAGAACCGGCGCCGGGGTGGCATTGTTGCGTGACAGGCTGCTGCAAGCGGCGGGCTGGCAGGCGGCGGGCGAAGGCACGTTCATGGCGCGTGCACGCCATCTGGATGCGCTGGGCCGAGCCGCCACGCATTTGGCAGCGGCACGCCAGGCGACTGCGCAGCTTGAACTGTTCGCAGAAGAGCTGCGGCTGGCGCAGGCCGCACTGTCCGAAATCACCGGCGAATTCAGCGCCGACGATTTGCTGGGCGAAATCTTCAGCAGGTTCTGCATCGGCAAATAGATGCCGTTCCTGCAATCCTGCATTATTTGCCGGTTCTGCGGCATCCAGGGGAACTCGGCCCGGGTTTGCGCTATCGATACCCCTTAGCCATTTACGCCCTCACCTGGATGATCATGATTTCGCTCAAACCCTACCTGCGTGCAGCGCCGCTACTGATCGGCGCCTGCGTGATGCTGGCCGGATGCGGCCCCAAGGCCGATACACACCCCGGCCAGCCGGTGACCAAGCGTCGCGCACTGTTGCAGGAAACCCTGCGCACGTTCGAGCCGATGGGGATCGTGGTGCGTGGTAAAAATCCTTATGTCGCGGCAGATTTCCTGGCGCTCGCCAACAAGCTGCAAACCCTGAGCACGCAGCCGTGGGCGTATTTCCCCCCCGGGAGCACCTATGCGCCGAGCCGCGCCAAGCCCGCGGTATGGCAGAACGCCGCCCAATTCAAGCAGGCGCAGGATACCTACATCAAGGCGGTGTCCAACCTCGATGCGATGGCCAAAACCGGCAAGATGGACTTGATCCGGCCGGCCTACCAGCATGTGAGCGATAGCTGCGCTGCCTGCCATAAGGCGTTTCGGGGGATGGCGGTGCTATGACGCCGTCGCCCGTGCCGGTCAGGATCAGGGTGTGGGATGTGCCGGTGCGGCTGTTTCACTGGCTGCTTCTGGCGCTGGTCGGATTTTCCTGGTGGAGCGGGGAACAGGGCAACGAATGGATGGAATACCATGGCTGGTCGGGCTATGCCATCCTCACGCTGCTGCTGTTCCGCATTGCCTGGGGGTTTGTGGGCAGCGACACGGCACGGTTTGCGCACTTCGTGCGGGGCCCGCGCACCAGTTACGCGTACATCCGCAGCGTGCTGCAACGCCGGCCCCTGACTTATCTGGGGCATAACCCGCTGGGGGGGTGGATGATCCTGAGCCTGTTGCTGGTGCTGCTGGTGCAAGTCGTCACCGGCCTGCTGGGCAATGACGACGATGCGTACGAAGCTCCGCTCTCTCATTGGGTCAGCCACGACACCAGCAGCTTCATCACCACCCTGCATGGCTACAATTTCGATCTGCTGCTGGGCCTGATCGGTGTGCACGTTGCCGCGGTGTTCGCCCATCAGTTGCTGCGTCGTGACGACATGATCCAGGCGATGTTCACCGGCGTGAAGACCGCTATGACGAGGGAGGCGGCCGGGCGGAGGGCGCCGGCCTGGAAAGCGCTGGTATTGCTGGGCCTCATGGTGGCGCTCGTCTATGCGTTGCTCCGGGTGGGCGGCGGCGCAGCGGATTTGTAGAACGGGACGAGATCCTTCGGTGCGACTTCGCGCCCATTGTCCGGTGCCGCATCGAAGCAGGCCGGCCAGCGCTTTCGGCTGGGCGCGTTAGCGCTTATGCTAGCAGCGCGTCTTTCTTTCTCCAGGATGGCCAGTCATGCTGACGTGGCACGGCATCGCCGACGAACTCAGAACCCATCGCACCCGCCTGCTGCAGGCCAACGTCATCGCCTTGCTGGCGGTCGCCGCGGCGGTACCCGTGCCGCTGCTGCTGCCGCTGATGGTGGACGAGGTGCTGCTGCATCACCCGGGGATCTTCGTACAGAGGATCGGCGCGGTGTTTCCATCCGCCTGGCACGGCCCGGTGCTGTTCATCGGCGTGACACTGTTGCTGACGGTGATGCTCAGGCTGGTGGCGATCCTGCTCAACGTGTGGCAGGGACGGACGTTTTCGCTGCTGGCCAAGGACGTGGTGTACCGCATCCGGGTGCGCATGCTGGCCCGGCTGTCGCGCATCGCCCTGTCGGAATTCGAGACGGTGGGCGCGGGCCGGATCACCTCGCATTTCGTGACCGACCTCAACGCCATCGACAGCTTCCTTGGTTCGTCGGTCTCCGGCCTGGTCGTGTCGATGCTGACCCTGGTCGGGGTCGCTGCGGTGCTGTTCTGGATGCACTGGCAGCTCGCGCTGTTCATCCTGCTCTTGAACCCGGTGGTGATCCTGTTCTCAACCCGGCTCGGCAAGCGGGTGAAGGATCTGAAAAAGTTCGAGAACCGTGCGTTCGAGGTGTTCCAGGACGCGCTTGCCGAAACGCTCGATGCCCTGACCCAGGTCCGCGCGATGAACCGCGAGAAGCATTATCTCGCGCGGGTGACCGAAAAGGCGGCCGACATCCGCCGGCATGCCGCGGCGTTCGCCTGGAAATCGGACGCGATGAGCCGGATTTCCTTCTTCGTGTTCCTGGCCGGCTTCGATGCCTTCCGTGCCGGCGCCATGCTGATGGTGGTGTTCTCCAGCCTGACCGTCGGCGAGATGCTGGCGGTGTTCGGCTACCTGTGGTTCATGATGACGCCGGTGCAGGAGCTGGTGAGCCTGCAGTATGCCTGGTTCGCCGCCAACGCCGCGCTGGGGCGCATCAATGCGCTGCTCGGCCTGCACAGCGAGCCGCAGTTTCCGGCGCAGCGGGATCCGTTCGTGGATCGCGCCACCGTCGGCATCACGCTTGAGCATGTGAGCTTTGCCTATGCAGACGGCGAGACGGTGCTGGACGACGTCAGCCTCGCGGTGGCGGCGGGTGAAAAAGTCGCGCTGGTGGGCGCGTCCGGCGGCGGCAAGTCGACGCTGGTGCAGGCCCTGTTGGGCCTGTATCCGGTGAAGTCCGGGCAGATTCTTTACGGCGATGCGCCGGTCAGCGAGATCGGCTGGGAAACGGTGCGCGAGCACGTCGGCGTGGTGCTGCAGCACCCGGTGCTGTTCAACGACAGCGTGCGCGCCAACCTCACCCTGGGGCGCGAAGCCGGCGACGCCACCCTGTGGCAGGCGCTGGAGATCGCGCAGCTGAAGGACATCATCGCCGCGCTGCCGCATGGCCTGGACACCGTGGTGGGGCGGCAGGGCGTGCGGCTGTCCGGCGGCCAGCGGCAACGGCTGGCGATTGCACGCATGATCGTCGCCAACCCGAAGATCGTCATCCTCGACGAAGCCACCTCCGCGCTCGACACCGACACCGAACGGCGGCTGCATCAGGCGCTTTCCGGGTTTCTGGCCGGCCGCACCACGCTCATCATCGCGCATCGTTTGAGCGCGGTGAAGCAGGCCGACCGCATCCTGGTGTTCGAAAACGGCCGCGTGGTGGAGGAGGGTGCCCACGCCGAGCTGATCGACCGTGGCAGAT
>JAJZRT010000089.1 GCA_021802595.1 Pseudomonadota bacterium | reverse complement strand
GCCGGAAGCGACCTCACAGGCGGAGCCGTCGTGGTTCGGCTTCCCGATGACGCTGCGCCCGAACAGTCCTGTCACGCGCGTCGACTTGCTGACCTATCTGGATCAGCGCAAGGTTGGTACGCGGCTTCTGTTCGCCGGCAATCTGTTGCGACAACCCTATATGGCGGGCAGGAACGTCCGCGTCGCATCCGAACTCACGAATACTGACATCGTTATGAATCAGACCTTCTGGATCGGCGTGTACCCCGGGCTCAGCGAGGAAATGCTTGATTACGCCGCGCTCAGCATCGAATCCTTTCTCGGCGTCCGCTTCGAATGACCGCCCAGGAACGGCCGCGTACGCTTCTGTTGTTCGGCGGCACTGGGGCGATTGGCGGCGAGATCGGCTCCCGGTTTTCTACGGCGGGCTGGCGAGTTGTCGTCGTCACGCGGCGGGAAATCGATCGGCCCGGGTATTTCTGCTGGGAACCGCTCAACACCGCAGATGCGCAGGGGCTGGATTTGATCGACCGCGCCGGCCCATTCGACGCGGTGTGCTGGGCGCAGGGGACCAACGGCAACGACAGTGTCTACGATGTGGATCTTGATGCGCATCTGCAGATGTATCGGTCCAACTGCCTGTACATCGTCGCATCGCTCAATGCGCTGCTTCGACGCGACCTGCTTGCACGTCCTGCGCGCCTGTGCGTGATCAGTTCGATCTGGCAGAACATATCCCGCCAGTCCAAACTGTCCTATGGGATGACCAAGGCGGCACTGCAGGGATTGGTGCTGTCCGCGGCGAACGATCTGGGCCGCGATGGGCATCTGATCAACGCCGTCCTTCCAGGCGCCCTCGATACTCCGATGACGCATGCGAATTTGGCTTCGTCGCAAATTGCGGCACTGGTCGGGAGCACGCAATTCAAGCGATTAGCCAGCCTGGGTGATGTCGCGTCGACCGTGTATTTCCTTTGTTCCGAGGCCAACACGGGTGTGACAGGCCAGTTCATCAAGGTAGACCTGGGGTATTCCGATGTCCGAATCGTTTGAAGTTCATTCAAGCCTGCGCGACTATGCGGTACGCGTCGGCACGAATCTTCTCGACTGCCATCTGCGGCAGCATCCTGACGCGCTGATCCTCAGCGACGCGCGCATCGCCGCGGCATGGCCCTCAGTTAGTGGCCGCCACGTCATCACCATCGAGGCTGACGAATCGAAAAAGAACCTCGCAACCGTTGCCGACGTGATCGAGCGCATGCGCGAATTGGGTGCTAATCGGCAGACGGTCATGATCGCCGTAGGCGGTGGAATCGTGCAGGATATCGCAACATTCGTCGCATCCAGCTATATGCGCGGGATTCGCTGGGCTTACATGCCGACGACGCTGCTGGGCATGGTCGACTCTTGTTTGGGTGGAAAATCGTCCATCAACGTTGGACAATTCAAAAATATCGCGGGCAACTACTACCCGCCATGGGAAATCATCATCGACACGGAGTTTTGCCGCACGCTGCCGCAGACCCAGCGCATTGCCGGGCTCTGCGAAGCTGCGAAGATCTGCTTTGCCGATCGCGACGAAGTATTCGACCGATATCTGGCCTTGCTCTCGGATGTCGGCGCATTGGATCGCGACGCCACGCTCCCGGCCCTTGTCTCGCTCAGCCTGAGCACCAAGAAAAAGTTCGTCGAGCAGGACGAATTCGATCAGGGAATCCGACTGTTACTGAACTTCGGCCACACTTTTGGGCACGCCATCGAGGCTACGAGCGGCTTCGCAGTCAACCACGGGGTTGCTGTCGGCATCGGGATTCTCGCGGCCCTGCAGTTGTCGGAGAGCCTCGGAATCTGCGACGGCACGCCGCCCCGCGTAGGTCAACTAAAGCAGCATATGCTGTCTCTTCTACGATCTGTCCCCGGACTCGAATCTGAACTCGCCAAGCTTTCGCCTTCGGATGCGTTGACCCGCTTCAAGGCAGACAAAAAGCACAGTCAGGATGCATATGCATTGATTCTCGTCGATGCAGGCGGACAACTTGAACGTCGACTTCTACCAATCAAACCTCAAATCGAAACGCATATCAAAAATGCTTTCGAATACGCCACAAAGGTGCTCGATGAAATACAGTGATTCTCTTGCCGAATGGCTGGTGAAACTCGGCTACACGCATTGCTTCTATGTCGGTGGAGGCAACATCATGCATCTGCTGGAGAGTCTCAGCCGACGTCTTGACTGCCGGGCTGTCATCCACGAAGTCGCCGCAGGCATTGCGGCAGAGTACTTCAACGAAAGTTCGAATTCCGGCAAGGCGCTCGCACTGGTCACTGCGGGACCGGGTCTGACCAATATCGTTACTGCCCTCGGTGGGGCTTGGCTGGAGAGCCGCGAACTGCTGGTCATCGGCGGCCAGGTGAAGACGGCGGACCTCGCACGCGGCCAATTGCGCCAGCGCGGGATACAGGAGATCGATGGGGTTTCGATCGCTCGACCAATCACCGTCGCGTCGGAGTTGGTCGATACTCCGCTGGACTTCGACACCTTCGCCGCGCTAGTCCGTCGTGCCGGGCAACCACGCAAAGGCCCCGTGTTCCTCGAAATTCCGCTTGACGTCCAGGCACGCGAGGTGGATTTCGATGCCGACCAAGTTGTCGCTCCCGCTCCCGCTGCCCTTCCTCGTGTCGCTAGCGAAGATTTCGAGCGCATTGTTACGTTGATTCGTTCCGCGGAGCGGCCCGTGTTGCTACTCGGCGGCGGAGTCTCGCGCGCGACTGCGCGCATTGCCACTGAACGATTTGTGGCAACTGGACTGCCCATCGCGACTACATGGAACGCTGCCGATCGAATCGATGCCGGTCATCCAAACTATGTCGGACGTCCGAACACCTGGGGCCAGCGTAGCGCCAACATTGTCCTGCAGCAGGCCGACCTCGTGCTGGCATTGGGAACGCGGCTCGGAATGCAGCAGACGGGCTTTAACTGGAAAGCATTCGTACCGAAAGGGAAAGTTGTCCAGGTCGAGATCGATCAGGCCGAACTCGACAAGGGCCATCCGCGTGTGGACATTCCGCTGTGCGCTGATGCTGACGATGTTCTGCTCCGCCTCATCGCCGCCGATCTCGGTAACCATGACGCGTGGCTGAAATATGCCCGGGAGGTGCGAGTCGCGATTCCGGCGATCGAAGACGTCAACAAAACCGGTGAAGGCTACTTATCTCCTTACGTGTTCGTCGACCGTTTGTCTGATCTCTGTGTCGCAGACGATATCGTCATACCGTGCAGCAGCGGGGGCGCGTTCACCGTGATGATGCAAGTCTTCCGGCAGCGCGCAGGCCAGATCATGGTGACCGACAAAGGCCTGGCATCCATGGGATACGGACTGTCGGGAGCGATCGGTGCTGCGTTCGCTTGGCCACATCGACGGGTAGTGCTGGTCGAGGGGGACGGCGGGTTTGCACAGAATTTGCAGGAAATCGGCACAGCAATGGTCAACGGACTGAACTTGAAGATGTTCGTGTTCGATGATTCGGGCTATGCATCGATTCGCATGACCCAGCGCAGCTATTTCAATGGGCGCTATATCGGCTGCGACCGAGCCACCGGTCTTGGCCTACCTGATTGGGAAAAATTGTTTGCAGCATGGTCAGTCCCCGTGCTTCGTATCGGCCGAGGCTTCGAGGTCGGCGAAGAATTCCAGCAACTATTTGCGGCACACGGCCCCGCCGCCTTCATCGTATCGCTGGATCCTGAGCAGACCTATTTCCCGAAAATTCCCAGCCGGATCACCGCAAGTGGTGAGATGGAATCAAATCCGCTGCACCGTATGTCGCCGGATCTTGACCCTACTTTGCAGGCACGCGTCGGTCGCTATCTCACCGATTGAAGCACTGATTCACCTCTTTTATATCAACCGAAGGAAAGCAAAATGAATAATCGTGAACGTCAGATGCTCGACATACTCAAGATGGGGCGTGACGAGTTTGGATATCTGGCCGTAAAGGCAGAATTTGAAGCGGAAGGCACGCGAACCGACGAGCTTCTGCGTCTCATTGAACTCGTTCGGCGTGCCGATCTGAAATTTGCGCTGAAGATCGGTGGCTGCGAAGCAATGCGTGATCTGATGGAAAGCAAACTGATCGGCGTGGAATACATTGTGGCGCCGATGATCGAAACACCTTACGCGCTGAGCAAGTTCATTGACGCCAAGAACAAGGTCTACAACGAAGAGGAAATGCAGGACACCCAATTCCTGTTCAACCTCGAGACCATTTCGGGTTTCAATTCTCTCGAAGGCATGGCCGCCACGGCGCGTGCGCCGGGAGGTGTTGCTGGGGTCGTTTTCGGGCGCGTCGATTTTTCGCTGTCCAACGGCTGGTCGCGCGACGCCATCAATACTCCCGAAGTCACGGACTTCTGCGTGCGTACGGCGCAAGTCTGCAAGCGTGACGGACTGGATCTCGTAGTGGGTGGTGGTGTATCGATGGACGCGCTTCCCGCACTTCGCCGGATTGCGGAAACGTATCTGACGCGTTTCGAGACGCGCAAGGTAATCTTCGACGCGGCTGCGCTCAAACGCACCGACATGGAAAAAGGGCTGCTGCAGGCCGTGCATTTCGAACTGCTGTGGCTACTGAACAAGCGCGATTATTACGGCGCGATTCATCAAGAAGACGCCAAGCGCATCGACATGCTCGAGAGCCGCTGGCACGTGTTGTCCGCCACCAAGCAGTGAGCGCGACCGCTTCGCGGACCGGGATGCCGCCGATGGCGCTGCCGGCGGCGCTGGCCGTGCGCTTGCGCGAGTCACATTGGCGTTTCGTCGTCACTGGCGCCGGGGGCTGGGCCGGTATGGCCACGCTGGACCTGCTGTATGCCGCGCTTGGCGGGCAGGCTTCGCGGCGCGTGCTCGCGTTTGGTTCGACCGCGCGCGAACTGTTGCTGCGCGGCGGCGGTCGCGTGCAGCAGCAGCCGCTGGCGGCGCTCGCCGAACTGGCCTCAGCGCCTACCATGCTGCTGCATTACGCGTTTCTGACGCGCGACCGCGTTGCAGGCATGAGCCTGCAGGAGTATGTGGCGCAGAACCGGGCCATCTCCGAGTTCGTTGAGCGCTTCGCACGTGGACCCGGCGTGGACGCCGCGCTGGTGCTCTCTTCGGGTGCCGTCTATGCGCGCGACGGCAGCCTGGAACGCGATCTGCAGGCCAACCCCTACGGGATGCTCAAGCTCGAGGACGAGACCCGCTTTGCGCGCTGGGCCGCGGAGCGCGGCGCCACACTGGTGCTGCCGCGACTGTTCAACCTCTCCGGCCCCTACATCAACAAGCTTGACACCTATGCACTGGCCACGCTGATCCGCGCCGCGCAGGCCGGCGAACCTATGCGCATCCGCGCCGCGCACGCGGTGGTTCGCTCCTACACAGCGGTCGAAGACTTGCTCGCAGTGAGCCTGTGGCGGCTCGCGCAAGGTGTCCGCGGTGTGGTGCGGTTCGACACCGCCGGCGAGCGCGAGGTCGAGATCGGTGAATTGGCGCTGGAGGTCAAACTCGCGCTGGGCAGTGCAGTACCGATAGAGCGCCCGCCGTTGGACGGCGCGCAGGTCGACCGCTATGTCGGCGACGGGTCGGCGTATGCTGAGCTTCTGGACCAGGCCGGGATCGTGCCACTGTTGCTGCAGCGGCAGATCGCGCGCACAGCTGACGACCTAAACCAACGTTTTCCATGAGCACGCCCTGCTTCGCACCCGAGGAGGTGGCGGATCGTTTGCTCCCTCGTCAGCGTCACCCCTACTACATCGTCGCACCGAACTACATTCAGGCCTCCGCAGGGATCAAAGCCCTGCACATGCTGTGCCATGCCTTAAACCATGCTGGCCAGACCGCCTATCTGGTGATCCATCCGTTCTATCCTCGGCCGGAGCAGGCCACCCACCCGTATCTGCTCACACCCTTGCTCGATGCCACTAGGCTGCAAAGGCATTTCGACGACGGCATGTGCCCGATCACTCTGTATCCTGAGACGGTACATGGCAATCCTTTCGGTGCTCCGCTGGTGGTTCGCTACCTGCTGAATTTTCCGGGCCTGCTCGGCGGTGACGCTACCTTCCCGCCAGAGGAAATTTGCATCGCCTATTCCGAGCGCATCGCTCAGGCAAGCCCGAACGTGGCGTCGACCCTGTTTCTCCCGACGTCCGATCCAGCGCTGTTCACGCCCGAGCCGCCGCAGCCCCGCACCGGCAGTTGTTTCTACGCTGCGAAGTATCAGGAAGTGCACGGCGGCGAACTGTTTGAGGCCACAAGGGATAGCGTCGAAATCACCCGGCTGCGGCCCGATTCGCAAACGCCCGAGCAAATCGCAGAGTTGTTCCGACGCTGCGAGTTGTTCTACTGCTACGAAAACTCTGCGCTGATTATCGAAGCGCTGCTTTGCGGCTGCCCAGTCGTGATGCTGCCGAACCCGTACTTGGAACGCTCGATCGGAGAGGGCGAAATCGGCTGGGACGGCATCGCGTGGGGCACCGAGGCGGCCGAGATCGCGCGCGCAAAGGCCACCGTTGGGCGCGCGCGTGCGAACTATTTAGCGTGTTTCCCGCGCTTCGAGGAGCAGCTGCGACAGTACATTGCGCTGACTCAGCAGCGCGCGACTGCCACCGGATATCACAGTCCAATTCAGATTCCTCACCTGCAGCTTCCGGGGCGCGTAGCCCGACTGGTCGGAACGTGGGAACTAGCGCGCAGCATGATGCGCGCGCGCGGCGTCGGCGCGACGCTGCGCAACGTCGCCTCGCGCCTGTGGCGCAAGGGATTCTCGCTTCCCTGAAGCATTGACTTCGACTATGAAACCGATCCTGACTATCTGCATTCTTAGCTACAACCGCGCCCAACAGCTGGACGCGCTGCTGTTGTACCTCCGGCGAAGCCTGTTGCCGCGTTACGCTGGTGATATCGAACTGCTGGTGGTCAACAACTGCTCGACCGACGGCACAGCGCAGGCGCTCGCGAGACACGAACGAGAAGAGCTGCGCATCGTGCACCGGGACATCTTCCTTCCGACTGCTGAGGAAAACATGATGGCGTCGCTGGAATATTGCACCGGCGAGTACACGTGGTTCCTCGGTGACGACGACTACCCGAACATTGACGCGTTCGACGATTTGATGCGACATCTTCGCGGCGGCGCGGATTTATTTGTCTGCAATACCGCTTCGATCAGCGACAACGGGCTATTGCTGCGTGACAGCATCGTGTCGTTGGAGTGCTTGAGCCTGGACCTGACGATCGACGAGCTGATCGCGGCGACTGGGATCCTCGCACTTTTGGCTGGGATCTCGCGCCTGGTGCTGCGCACCGCACGCGCGCGCGCGGTTGACGGCCGCCGTTACCTAGAGATCCAGACGGTGTACGCCCATGTCTTCTGGCTGCTTGCGGCGTTCCGCAATGCGAAGATTCGGATGTTGGGCATGCCTCTGCTGAAATACACGACACTGGCGCCGGACGCCGACCTGCGGCGTTTCCTGAAATTGCAGCAGCGTACCCGCGTTGGCCGGTATACCTACTGGGGTTTCGGACTAGCGCGATTGATTGCGTTCGCGCTTGACGAACAGGTGTTGTCGACCGATGTGTTAGCGCGCGCATTCGACCTAAATAACGATGGCAGTCACAGCCGGTTGCTCGATAGCCTGGTGCTATACGGCTACAAGCAGGTGTTGGAACACTTCAAGCACGCCGGGGTAGAGGCGGTAGCGTCTGCCGACTACGCGACCTGGCGCGACCTCGTGCTTTCGCTGGATCCGACATATTTGCCGATGGTGCGCAGGATCGACGCGCTGTACCTGGAGGCAGCAGCAGACGACGGTATCAGGTTCTGGCGGAGGATACGGGCGCTCCGATTAGGCCGTGATTTCATGTCGCTGTGGGGAGCGCTGCTGCACGAGAACCGCATACATAGTGTGCTGTATCGCGGCAGCGTGCATGGTTTCGATGTGTACCGTGGACCGCGTGGCTGGGTCGCGTTCAAACGTCATGAAGCGCCTTTTCCTGTCGAGACGGTGCTGCGACTCGACATCGAGATGCTGTGCGGCCGATCGGTGCAGGCTCACGCTGACCGCGACGAGCTTTTGCGCTTGATCGAGTGCGCGCCTGGCGACCTGGCGATAGCCGCCCAGGCTAGATTAGACACACGTCGCAGTGTGGCGTCGTGGGCGGAGCCGCTGGGCGCTCACACGCGACGTATTGAAGGCGCCCTGCACACGCTGAACACGACGCTGGCTGAGGCGATGTTCATCGTGCGGCTGCCGTACCTGCTTGGTGTGCGGTTGCCTCGGCGCGCTTGGCGCAGCGCGCGCCGCGCGCTCGGCGCAGTGCTGCGCCGAACGTGAGCGGCGGCACACCCACGTTCGGCGGCCGCGTCGTCGCGGTTGTCGTCACGTTCCATCCGGATCCGGTACGCCTACAGCGCGTGGTGCAGGCACTGCACGCCGAGGACTGCGCGGTGGTGCTAGTCGACAACGGCGGCATGCCGGCGTCGGCGCTCTGTGTCGCGCAGCCGGCCACGACACTTCATCAGGTGGGTCGCAACGCCGGGATCGGGGCAGCGCTGAACACCGGGATTGCGCTAGCCGCCGCACAGCACGCCACCCACGTGCTGCTCATGGATCAGGACAGCGTACCGCGCCCGGGTATGGTCTCCCGTCTGCTGGCCTGGGATGCCGAGCTCAGAGCGCGCGGTGTTGCCCTTTCGGCTATCGGCCCTCGCTTTGCGGACGCGGTGTCGGGGCAACTGTCTCGGCATGTGCGTTTTGCGCGCTGGCACGTGGGCCGCATTGACTGCGGCACGTCCAACGAGCCCGTGCCGGTGGACTATCTGATCACCTCGGGTTCGCTTATTGCGCTCGACACGTTGGAACGCGTCGGCCCGATGGACGAGTCCCTCTTCATCGATCATGTCGACACCGAATGGATTCTCCGTGCGCGTTCCCTAGGCCTGCAGGCCTACGGTGCCTGCGATGCGGTGATGGAACATGAGCTCGGAGAATTCCGACGCCGGGTCTGGCTGCTGCGCTGGCGCGACGTGCCGTTCCACAAGCCCTTTCGCTACTACTACATCGTGCGTAATAGCCTCGCGCTGTATCAGCGTGCCTACATGCCGCGCGAATGGATTCGGGTTGACGCGGTGCGACTGCTGCAGATTTTCGTGTACATGAGTCTGTTTCATCCGCAGCGCTGGCAATTCTTGCGCATGGCCATTCGTGGTGTCCGCGACGCTCTCGCCGGACGCAGTGGCGCGTTATAGCGGCGTCGGCTCGTCTGAGCGTCGGGACGGCAGGCTTCTCTGGATGGGTGACGCGCTGGTTCCTGTGCGGAAAGCAGCATGCGCTCCGGCTCGGCATCAGCGTGCTGCATGGTGCCTATGGCCTATGCAACTGGAACCTGCAGTTCCACACTACTAATAATTTATGTCGCGCGCAGCTCTTGAGGCGCCAGCGTGTTCGTCATCGTCGTCCAGCGCGCGATCGTGGTCGTATCGCAAGTTGCATCCACAGCCGCAGTAAGCTGAACACGTGAAGGAGGGTGTACTGTAGGCTCCTGTGGCTATGCCGCTGCGTCTGGTGCAGAACTCGCGCACCCTCGATGCGCCGGATGTGCCAGCCGGCGTCGCGAAGCCGCAGGCCGAGGTCGACGTCCTCGCAGTACAGGCGGAAGCGCTCGTCGAAACCGCCCAGCGCTTTGAATGCCTTCGCACGGATGAACAAGAAGGCACCGACTAGCCAGGCCGGCTCGGCAGGGGGTTTCCAGCCGGGCAGTCGGCGGCGGATCAGCTCGATGGGGGTGACCATGCCGCGGGGCGGCTCGACGTGCAGCGTGCCCGGCTGCAGCAGGGTGGGCGCGACAGCGCCGAGACGCGAGTCTGCAGCAGCGGCTTCCAG
>JAJZRT010000088.1:8930-9945 GCA_021802595.1 Pseudomonadota bacterium | reverse complement strand
TAGCGGCCGGCGAGGGCCTGCGCATAACTTTCCAGCGAGGGGGTGGCCGAGCCGAGCACCACCGGCACGTTGCGCTGCTTGCCACGCGCGATGGCGACGTCGCGTGCCGAATAGCGCAGGCCGTCCTGCTGCTTGAACGAGGCGTCGTGCTCCTCGTCCACCACGATCAGGCCCAGCCGGGGCAGCGGCGCGAACACCGACAGCCGGGTGCCGAGCAGCACGTCGGCTTCGGGCGCGGCGAGCCAGTTTTCTGCACGTTCCTTCTCGCCGAGACCGCTATGCAGGGTGGCGAAGCGGCGTGCCGGGAAGCGGCGGCGGAAATGCTGTTCCAGTTGCGGGGTGAGGGCGATCTCGGGAATCAGCACCAGCGCCTGCCTGCCCGCGGCCAGCACGGCATCGATCAGGCGCAGATACAGCTCGGTCTTGCCGCTGCCGGTGACTCCGTGGATCAGCTGGACGCCGAATTGCCCGAGGGCGGGCAACAGCGTGTCGAGCGCGGCCTGCTGCGCGGGCGTGGCGGCCGGTGCCGCCGCCGTTTTCGGCGCGGCGCCGGCCTCGGGCGGCAAGCGCGCCCACACGGCCCAGCCGGCCGCAACCAGCGCGACGGCGTGGCGGTGTTGCTTCTGCGCGCGCAGTGCCGTGCGTGACAGCGGCCTCTCCCGCAAGGCATCGAGCAGTGCGCGTTGCGCCCTGGCGCGGGCCGGCGGTTCCGCCTCCCGTCCGGCATCGGTCAGCACCAGCCACGGCATGTCCGCGACAAACGGCGTGGCGTTCCTGAGGCGCGGCGGCAGCGAGGCCAGCAGGATCGCACCCAGCGGATAGTGGTAATAGTCGGCGCAGAACTGCGCCAGGCGAAGGATGTCGGGAGACAGCAAAGGGCGGTCATCCAGTACGCGGATCACGTCGCGCAAGCGGTCCGTCGCGATGACGCTTTCCGTCTGCAGGCCGAGTGCGACACCGACCTGGTGGGTGCGGCCGAACGGGACTTCGTCCAGAGTGCCTGGCGACACCCTGC
>JAJZRT010000088.1:0-8920 GCA_021802595.1 Pseudomonadota bacterium | reverse complement strand
CCCTGCCCAGGCCATCCGGCAGGCGATAATCGAACAGCCGGTGGAGCGGCGTATCGAGCGCGACCTGGAGGATGGACGGCATGAGTTAGCGGTTGATCTGGGTTGGTGGTTTGGAAAAAGCGTCTAACAGACTGTTATCAAAAGCTTATTTATCGTTGTCCACGCAAGCTGTGGATAATTGTGTGAGTGATTTGTGTCGACTGCCTGCAAACGCCCGTATGCAGGCGCGCGGCCCCCACCGGTCAAAAAGCAGGCAGACCGGCAAGCCCATATTTATCAGCAACTTATAAACCACGCCCGGCTGTCAAGGACTTGACACGAAAAAAGTTCCCTTGCGCCAAAATTGTGCATAAGTTAATGCTTCTATTGCCGCAAATACGGCGCTTGGCGCACCCTATGGGTGCGCAAGGCCTTGTTTCCTCTAGTTTTGCAGCTGCTGGATGCCTGCGATCACCCATCCGCCCTGGCCGTTTGCCGGTTTGGTGAGGTGCCACACCTCGTCCAGCGGGGCGGCGCCCTGATTGGCAGCCTCGCGCACCAGGCCGGTGAAACGAACGCTGGCGACGTAGCGGCTCCCTTCCTCGACAGCTTCCAGTACCTCGGCGTCGAGCGTCACGACATCGGTTGTCTGGGCGGCGGTGCCGCGCTCGGTCAGCTCCAGGCGGAGTTCGGCAAAGATTTCGGGGGTGGTGAAGGCGCGCAGGTCATCCAGATTGCCTGCGTCGAAGGCGGCCTGCAGGCGGATGAAGTTGAGCTTGGCCTCGCGCGCAAAGGCGTCGGCGTCAAACCCGGGCGGGAAGCTGCCGACGGCGTGACTGCCGCCCATCGCGGCAGGTGTGGCGTCGAAGGCGGCCGGCGTGGCCTGTGGCATGCCGGCGTACTGCATGGCCGGCTGCGGCGCGTTGCGGCGCATGAGGAAGCGGACCAGCATGAACGCGGCCATCGCCAGCAGCGCCAGCATCAGGATATTTGCCATGCCCTCGCCGAAACCGAAGTGGGATGCCAGCGCGGCGAGGCCGAGGCCGGCGGCCAGACCGGCGATCGGGCCCATCCAGCTGCGTTTCTGCGGGGGGGTCTGGGCCGAGGTGCCGGCCGTCTGCTGGCGCTGCGGTGCGGGAGCGGCCTCCTGTCTGGCAGGCGTGCTGCGCTGCATGCCGAAGGATTTGCCGCCGCCGAGGCGCTTGGCCTCGACATCGTGGGTGGCGAGCCCGAAGGTGAGAAACACGGCGAACAGGCTGATGAGGAAGGTCTTCACGAGGAGGCTCCGTAGGGTCAACGAGACGGGTATGGTGGCGCATACCCGGCGGTGCTGAAAAGTCGTTTTTTATACCCGGACTATTCGAAATTTTCGATTCGTCGAGGCAGTAAATCAGTTTTTTGCAGTTGAGCGCAGCGCGCGGCTGTGGCTGTGCACCGCCTCGACCAGCACGCCGACGTTGTCGGGATCGGTGTACTGCGAAACGCCGTGGCCGAGGTTGAACACGTGGCCGGGGTGGTTGCCGTAGCTGTCGATGATGCGATGGGCTTCGGCGCGGATGCGGTCCGGCGTGCCGTGCAGGGCGCAGGGGTCGAGGTTGCCCTGCAGCGCCACCTTGCCGCCGACGCGGCGGCGCGCCTCGCCGATGTCGAGCGTCCAGTCGAGTCCGACGGCGTCGGCGCCGATGCCGGCCATGGCCTCCAGCCAGTTGCCGCCGCCCTTGGTGAAGATGATGCTGGGGATGCGGCGGCCTTCGCGCTCCTTGGTCAGGCCGGCGACGATGCGTTCCATGTAGGCGAGCGAGAATTCCCGGTAGGCATGCGGCGTGAGGCTGCCGCCCCAGGAATCGAAAATCATCACTGCCTGCGCGCCGGCCTCGATCTGCGCGTTGAGGTAGTCGGTCACTGCCTGCGTGTTCACGTCGAGGATGCGGTGCAGCAGGTCGGGACGGCTGTACAGCATGGTCTTGATGTGGCGGTAGTCGTCCGAGCCGCCGCCTTCGATCATGTAGCAGGCCAGCGTGTAGGGGCTGCCGGAAAAGCCGATCAGCGGGACCGAGCCGTCGAGCGCGCGGCTGATCGAGCGCACCGCATCCATCACGTAGCCGAGCTTGTCGGTGGGATCGGGCGCCGAGAGGTCGCGGATTTCCCATTCGTCGCGCAGCGGACGTTCGAAGCGCGGGCCTTCGCCGGTCGAGAAATAGAGGCCGAGACCCATGGCGTCCGGCACGGTGAGAATGTCGGAAAACAGGATCGCGGCGTCGAGCGGATAGCGGGCGAGCGGCTGCAATGTCACTTCGGTCGCCAGATCGGGTGTCTTGCACAGCGTCAGGAAGTCGCCGGCGCGCGCGCGGGTGGCGTTGTATTCGGGCAGGTAGCGCCCGGCCTGGCGCATCAGCCACAGCGGGGTGTAGTCGGTGGGCTGGCGCAGCAGCGCGCGCAGGAAGGTATCGTTCTTGAGGGTGGACATGGCTTGGGCCACAAACGGGGCCGGGACGCAAAGCCGGCATTTTAGCAGGCTTGACGCCACCGGCCCGGAAGCGGCGCAGATCGGATCGGCGGCATGCCAGCCGTAGACAGCCGAGTCTGGTCGTTGAAGGAAGACAGTGCCGGGAGGGATAAGGTTTTGCAGAATCGTGCCGATATACCTTGGCCTGACGTACTGGCTGAAGTGGCGGTCGATCCTTGCCTCCGGCTTGTCCCGTTGGCGTTCCCTTTCCCGCGCATGAAAATCGACAGGCCGCTCCGTGGCCTGGTATGTAATTAGGTTAGAATTTTCGACTTTTCTAAAAAACCAAACCCCGAATCTCTAGGAGAACCCCGATGCAACTGAATAAACTCGCGGCCACGCTTGCCGCGGTGGGCATGGCTGTGCCCGGTCTGGCCATGGCGACCAACGGCATGATCATGGAGGGCTACGGCCCCATCGCCGCGGGCATGGGCGGTGCGTCCATGGCCTATGACAATGGCACGGCCGCCATGGCGAACAATCCGGCGACGCTGGCCATGATGGCGGAAGGCAGCCGGGTCGACGTGATGCTCGGTTTCGTGGGCCCGGACGTCAAGACGTCCATGGGAATCGGCAAATCCAAAGCGGACGCCTTTTACATGCCGGCGTTCGGCTATGCGACGCGGCAGGGCAAGCTGACCTACGGCGCCGGCATCTACGGCCAGGGCGGCATGGGCACCGAATATGCCAGCGGCGACATGGCGCAGGTCAGCGTCGGACGGGTGATTTTCCCGCTCGCCTACGCGGTCAACGATCGTTTCAACATCGGCGGCAGCGTCGACGTCGTTTGGGCGGGCATGGATCTGGTGGCCGATGTCAATCCCTTCGTCGCGGGCAAGGAAATCAACTTCAAGGACAGCAGCGACTTCACCGGCGCCGCCAAGGGCTACAGCCTGGCCGCCAAGCTCGGCTTCACCTACAAGCTCGACGATGCGCTCACCGTCGGCGGCGTCTATCAGACCGCCGGCAACCTGCCCGACCTCAAGGACGGCGCCTACAAGGTGGAAGGCTTCGACATGCCGGCCACGATCGGCCTGGGGCTGGCCTGGCAGGCGAACGACCGGCTCATGGTCGCCGCCGACGTCAAGGACGTGCTGTGGGGCAGCAGCATGAATACCGTGACCATTTACAAGAACGGCG
Organism: Pseudomonadota bacterium; assembly: GCA_021802595.1. Next base: position 5,295 of record JAJZRT010000088.1, on the reverse strand, counting down.
CCGTCGTTGCCCCGTTCCAGCAGGACTGGAACGACCAGATCGTGCTGTCGCTGGGTCTCGCCTATAAATTCAGCGATGCCCTGACCGGCCGCGTCGGCTACAACTACGGCAAAAACCCGATCCCGAACCAGTTCGTCAACTACCTGTGGCCGGCAATCGTCGAAAACCACTACACGGCTGGTTTTGGCTACGCGTTCAGCAAGCAGTCCGCCGTGAATTTCGCGCTGAGCTATGTGCCGCAGGTGTCGGTGACGGGCACGGGCGCCCTGCCGCCCATGGGTAATGGCGGCATGGTCATCGAGCACAGCCAGCTGAACTGGCAGCTGATGTACAGCTACGCATTCTGATTGTTCGTTTCGATCGCCAAAACCGGGTGCGCGACGCACCCGGTTTTTTTTTCGGCCTTGCCCCCGCTTTCCGTGGCCGCAGGGTGGAATCATGGTTTCCGCATGTCCTCGCCGAGTTGCCGGACTTTCTCTCCGGCTTTCCCGCGCGCTTCATCGACCGTGCGCCCCGCCCGTTCCGCCGGGCCCGGACTGGCCGTGACGTCGTCCTTTGGCGCGCCCGCTTCCTCTTTCATGCCCTGGATGGCCTGATCGACCTGCTCGCCGGCCTGTTCCGCCGGCCCCTTGCGTTCGCAACCATTGAGGACCAGAAGGCTGGTCAGCAGCGCCAGCACGCCATACGAGGCATGCCAGGGGTGGGGGCGTTTCGCCTTTTCGGGGATTCCGGCCACCGTTCCCGGGCCGGCGCCGCTCCATTCATACAGACGCATGTGTTCGTCATCAAGATGCTTCATCGTCGGGTACATGGGGATGCTCCTGCTGACAGTTGGGGCGCAGGCGGCGCCAAGGCCGCCTGCGCCAGGCGTGCGGGGGAGGGTCAATGCTTGACCTGCAGGTCGTTCTTGACCCCGGTCACCCCTTCGACGCCGCGCGCGATTTTTTCGGCCTGGGCGATCTGCATGGGATTGTTGACCCAGCCGGCCAGCTGCACCGTGCCCTTGTGGGTTTCCACGTTGACGTCGAGCCCTTTCACGCCTTCATCTTTCAACAGCATCGTTTTCACCTTGGCGGTAATCCACGCGTCATCCACGTATTTGCCGGCCTTGGCCCGGTCGTTGATGGCGCGAGCCTTGACGAATTCATCCGGGCTCAGGCTGTTGTCCCGGTTGGCGTCGCCTTCGTGGAAGGCCTGGGCCTGGCCCCCCTCTGCCTGATATTCCTCCAGGCTGATCGTGCCGTCCCCATTGCGGTCGTAGGCCTTGAAGTCGGTCGTCGCGGCCAGCACCTGGCCGGTGCTGCCGGCACTCAGCATGCCGGCGAGGGTCAGTGTCATAAAGCGATAATGGATGGATTTCATGGCTATCTCCTGTCATTGGGTTGAGTCGAATGCAGAGGCACTCGGGTTTGCTACAGCGATGGCCGTGCCAGTTTGATTTTTCGTTGTTGAATCAGGGTGTTGGTGTGAGGTGGCGGCGGTCCCGCCGACGCTGGAGGGCCCGCTGCCCCCGTATTTGTCGCCATATGGGGACAGATGCGGGCATGGCTATGCAGTCTATTGTTTCTAATGCTTATTTTTGTATGGTGCCGGCGACAAGTCCCTGATCCTGAGCGGCGGCATGAAAAAGGGGGAGCATGGCTCCCCCATGGCTCGCCCTGTGCGGGCCACGCAAGCTTAAATGGTCGGGGGGTGACGGCCCGTTGCCAGCATGAACAGGAATACCACGAGGCCCACGACAAACAGGACCTTGGCGATCCAGGCGGCGGTGCCTGCCACCCCGGCGAAACCGAACACGCCGGCGACGATGGCGATGACCAGGAAAGTAATGGCCCATCCAAACATGGTTTTCTCCTCTGAAGGTTGATGAATGCGCCCGAAGGCGGCATCCCGGCCATTGCAGAGTGTGTGCCAGATGAACATGGCCTTTTGGATCAAGGCGATGGCAGACCGGTGCCCGGGCGGGCCCCCGTCTGCACAGTGCGGCTGTCGCCGGCGCCCGACATTCAGTCGCCGGGCTCGCGGTCCTTGAACAGGGCGGGAGTGAGGTCGTGGCGTTGCAGCAGCCGGTACACCTCGGTGCGGTTGCGTCCGGCCAGCCTGGCGACTTCGCTGACCTGGCCGCGGGTGAGCTTCAGCAGGGCGATGAGGTAATCGCGCTCGAACGCGGCGCGCGCCTCGGCCAGCGGCTGGATTTCGGTGGGCTTGTCGCGCAGGGCGCGCGCCACCAGCGTGGCCGGGATGGTGGCGGTGGTGCAGAGGGCAATGCACTGTTCCAGCGCGTTGTGCAGCTGGCGGATATTGCCGGGCCAGTCGGCCGCCACCAGCATGTCCAGCGCATCGGGCGCAAAGCCATGGATGCGGCGGTGGTATTTCTCCGTCAACACGGCGAGAAAGTGTTGCGCCAGCAGCGGGATGTCCTCGCGCCGTTCGCGCAGCGGCGGCAGCGCCAGGTTGACCACGTTGAGGCGGTAATACAGGTCTTCGCGAAACTCGCCGCTGCCGATCGCCTCTTCCAGATTGCGGTGGGTGGCCGAGAGGATGCGCACGTCGACCGTGCGCGTTTCGGTCGCACCGACCGGCCGCACCTCGCCCTCCTGCAGCACGCGCAGCAGCTTCACCTGCAGGGGCGGGGGCATGTCGCCGATCTCGTCGAGAAACACGGTGCCGCCTTGCGCGCTGAGGAACAGGCCGGGATGGTCGCGACCCGCGCCGGTGAAGGCGCCCTTTACATGGCCGAACAGTTCCGATTCGAGCAGTTCGGCCGGGATCGCGCCGCAGTTGATTGCGACAAACGGCCTGGCATGGCGGGGGCTGGCCCGGTGGATGGCATGCGCCAGCAGTTCCTTGCCGGTGCCCGACTCGCCCTGGATCAGGATGGCCGCCTCGCTTTGCGCGGCCAGCCTGGCCTCGGCCAGCAGGGTGTTCATGGCCGGGCTGGCCGTGACGATATCGCTGCGCCAGCGGTCGTCGTTCGCCTCGGTGTTGCTGCCGGTCAGCCGGGTGGCGCGCTTCAGCAGGTCGATCAGCGTGGGCGCATCGTAGGGCTTGGTCAGATAGCCGAACAGTCCCTGCTGGGTGGCCGCCACTGCGTCCGGGATGGTGCCGTGCGCGGTCAGCACGATCACCGGCAGCGCCGGATCGCGCGCATGAATGGCGCGAAACAGCGCCATGCCGTCGATGCCGCCCAGCTGCATGTCGGTCAGCACGGCATCGGGCCGCATCAGGGCCAGCTGCGCCAGCGCCGCCTCGCCGCTGTCGACCGCCTCGACCCGGAAACCGTTGGCTTCCAGTCGCAGGGTGATCAGTTGGCGCAGGGCCGCGTCGTCATCGACGACCAGGATGGCGGGTTTTTTCATGGCGACTTGGGAAGGGTGCTGCGCTGTTGCAGGGTTTTTTCCAGCGCCTTGATCTGCTCGAGCTTGTCCTGCAATTCCTGCGCCCGTGCAGTCTGCTGCCTGAGCTCGATGCGTGCCGTGATCGACTTTTTCATCAGGTCGAGCAGCGTTTGCGCGCGGCTGTCGACGTCGCCGATCGCGGCAAGATTCTTGAGGCTGCGCTCGAGCGCATCCACGCCTTCTTCGCGTTCCAGCAGGGCGGCCAGCTGGAAGTGTCGGGCATCGTCGAGGCGGCGTTCGCCGTCCAGCGTGGCCAGCTCGCGCCGGCGCTGCTCGGGCGTAAGCGTTGCGACCCGTGCCAGTTCGTTCAGCAGCGCCGGTGCGCCCAGCCCGAAAACCCGCAGGCTGGGCGCCGAGGCCTGACCGGGGGCAGGCAGGGGAATGCAGGCGCTCAACATCAGCAGAAGACTGGCAAGGAGAGCGGATTTGAAGATCATTGCAGTAAGCGCCAGGTTAATTTGGCCAGGTAATTTTGAAACAGGTCGGCCAGGGCGGGCGATCGACCACTTCGATGTGGCCACCGACCGCCAGCAGCGATTCGCGCACGATCGACAGGCCGAGCCCGCTGCCGCGCACCGCGCTGGCGGGCTGGCGCGCGCCCTGGAAGAACGGCTCGAAGATCCGGGCGCGCTCGGATTCAGGGATGCCGCCGCCCTGGTCGCAGATCCATACCGCAACCGCGCCATCGGCCGCTTCGCTTTTCACCAGGATGCGGCCGCCCTCGGGGCTGAATTTGACCGCATTGGACAACAGATTGTCGAGCACGGTTTCCAGCTGTCCGCGATCGGCATGCAGCGTGGGGGCGTCGAGTTGCGTTTCGATCTGGAGGTGCCGCGCGTCGAGCGCCAGCCGCTGCCGCGCCCGCACGGCGTGGAGTGCCTCGGCCAGTCCTAGCGGCGCGGCGGGCGGCTGGGTGGCGTCGCGCACCAGGCTGCCGTAGCGGATCAGGTCCTCGATGCGCTTCTGCAGGTCGCGGCTGCCGCTGTCCATGATGCCGACGATGCTGCGCTGACGCGGATTGAGGCTGCCCGCCAGTTCGTCGCCCAGCAGCGCCACGCCTTCGCGCAGCGAGGCGAGCGGCGTCTTCAATTCGTGCGATACATGGCGCAGAAAGCGCAGCTTCTGCTCTTCCAGCGCCTGCAGGCGCTGGCGCAGCCAGTCGATTTCGCGCCCCAGCTCGACGATGTCCTGCGGCCCGCTGATCGCCGGCAGGGGACGCAGGTCGGCCTGGCCGAGCTGCTGGATCGAGGCCTTGAGCTGCTTGATCGGGCGATTGATCATCCAGGAAAACACGGCGGCCAGCAGCAGCGTCAGCGGAATCAGCGCCAGCGCCAGCACGATCAGCCGCCGGCGGGTGGATTGCACGGTCTCTTCCAGCGCCTGCAATTCGTGCTGGACCGCGGCGTCGGCCTGGACCAGCAGGGTGCGCGCGGTGCCATGCAGCGCATCGAACGCAGGGTCAAGCGCGTGGAACTGATCGCTGTCCAGGAAGGCGCCGGGTTGCAACCGGCGATACAGCGCCAGGCTGCGTGCCTTGAGCGTGGTCAGCGTGTCGCGCGAGGGGGCGTCGACGAGCAGCGCATCGAGTTGCGCCAGCTGGATTTGCAGGTCGCCAAAGCTCGTCCGCAGGGCGGGGGCGAACTCGGCATCCTGCAACAGATGGTATTGCCCGGCGGCGCGCTGCAGCTGGCTGACCGACTCGACGACCTGCCGCACGTCACGCGTGACGGCGAGGCTGGTGCGGGTGAACTGACGCTGGGTGTCGACCACGCCCTGCAGCACATGCACGGCGTTGATGAGACCGCTGGCCAGCGGAACGATCAACACCCCCATGGCAACAATGACCAGGATGGTGAACGAACGCGGGTAGTAGGGGCCAGAAAGCATCCGGGAAGGA
>JAJZRT010000087.1 GCA_021802595.1 Pseudomonadota bacterium | reverse complement strand
TACCACGGCCTCGACCCGGCGCAGCACGCGCAGGCCCAGTGGCATCCAGGTATACAGCCCCGACCCCAGGCGCTTGATGAGACCGGCGCGCAGCATCAGCTTGTGGCTGACGAGTTCGGCCTCGGACGGGGCTTCCTTGGTGGTGGAAATGAAGAACTGGGTGGCGCGCATGGTGGAATAATCAGGACGAAAACGCGCATTTTAGCGTGCGGACGGGTAATCTTTCGCGCTCGATTTTGGGACGGGATGGCAATGCGCTTGAAGTTTGGTAAACGCCGGGCAGGCGACCACGGGCTGGAAGTGACCGAGGAACGCGGCACGCGTACGCTGCATCTGGGCAGTCGTGCGATCCAGAGCGCGATGCGGGTGAGCCGGCCGTGGGATCTGGAACTCGCCTACACGCGCGCGATGATGGGCTTCCTGATGTTCAACCCGATGCCGCAGGAGGTGCTGATGATCGGCCTGGGCGGCGGCTCGCTCGCCAAGTTCATCCGCAAGCAGCGCCCGCAGACGCGCATCACCGCGGTGGAAATCGATCCACGGGTGATCGCCGCCGCGCGGGCGCACTTCGAACTGCCGCCGGACGATGCGACGCTCCGAGTGGTCGAGGCAGATGGCGCCCTGTATGTGCGCCAGCATCCCGGCAGCGCCGACATCATCCTGCTCGACGGCTTCGACGCCGGCAATCAGGTCGAAGCGCTGGCGACGCAGACGTTTTATGCGGCCTGCCGCCGCGTATTGAAGCCGGGCGGCATCCTGGTGGTGAATCTGTGGGGGCGCGACAGCGAGTTCGCCGAGTATTTCGCGCGGCTGACACGGGCGTTCGACGGCGAGGTCGGCTGGATCTCGGTGCAGGACAAGACCAACGTCATCGTGTTTGCGTTTGCCGACCCGGGTGCGCCGGCCCGGCTCGAGGCGGCGCGGCCGCAACTGGCCGATCTGTCGAAGCGCTACGGCCTCGACATGGGCGGATTCGCGCGCGATTTTCAGTGGGCGGCGGGGATTGCGCCGTTGCTGAAATAGCAAACGGGCGACAAGGCCGGGCCGCGTGCCGCGGTCTGCGGGAGCCGGGGAGGCAGCGCGTGGGGTCCCGCCTGGAACGATTCGCCACCCGGCCGGAGCAAAATTCGAGGCCTGCTAAAAATTGTCAATGAAAACAATGCTTAGCGGAATCCTTCAGGCCGTTGAAGATTTGCAATTTTCAGTGGGTATGAAAGAATGTAACTAATTGAATTTTATTGATGGTGGCGGCCATGATCGACCGAGAAGGGTACCGCCCGAACGTCGGCATCATATTGTGCAACGCGCACAACCAGGTCTTCTGGGGCAAGCGCGTCAATCAGCACGCCTGGCAGTTTCCCCAGGGTGGCATCAACGCAGGGGAGACGCCGGAACAGGCCATGTTCCGGGAACTGGAAGAGGAAGTGGGTCTGCAGCCCGCGCATGTTCGCATTCTGGGTCGCACGCGCGAATGGTTGCGTTACGACGTGCCCGCCCACTGGACGCGACGGGACAGTCGTGGCCTGTATCGCGGCCAGAAGCAGATCTGGTTTCTGCTGCGCCTGACCGGGCGCGATTGCGACGTGTCGCTGCGTGCCAGCAGCCACCCCGAATTCGATGCCTGGCGCTGGAACGAATACTGGGTGCCGATGGAGACGGTGGTCGACTTCAAGCGTGAGGTCTACCGTCTGGCACTCGAGGAGCTCGAACGCTATCTGCAGAAGGACGCGCGCCATTTGCGGCACCGCGCGCCGCGTCTGTGCGACCGGCGCGGAGCGACACAGGACCTGCTGCTGAAGCCCTGATCCCGGCGTGACGGAGGCGTGATGAAGATACGGATCCATGCTTCGACCACGCTGACGAGCTTTGCCGGGTCCGGGCCGGGGCTGCCGTTGTGGCAGGTTGCGCCCACCCGCGATGTCGCCGGACGGCGACTGACCGATTTCATGATGCTGATCCCGCGTTTGCGCAGCCGCCCGCGCGCCGAGATCGAACGGGCGTCACGTGACATCCAGGCCGTCCTGGCACTGCATCAGGATGTGGTATTTGCCGATCTCAACCTGAAGCTGAATCTGCTGTGGGTCTCCCTGCATCCGCGTCCGGGGGCGATCAGCGAATTGGTGGCGGCCATCCGTTTGCGCGTACCCGAGGCGGTGCTGGTGGCGCATTACGCCGAGCCACGCTAGCGCCGTTTTCATCGGCGGCCAGGATTCCACACGATCCTGGCAGGTTGACTGAATATCCCTGCAGATCGCAGGGAATCCCGCGTCCTTTCTGCGTTCCCGTTCACCCAAACCGACAGAATTCGTTAAAATGAGCAATTGCTAATTAACCGCTGGAGCAACCATGGCCGTTTCTGAACTTCAGGTGCAGACTGCATTGAAAGCGTTGGTCGATCCCAACACCAAAAAGGATTACGTCTCGACCAAATCCGCTCGCAACATCAAGATCGACGGTGGCAACGTGTCGGTCGACATTCAGCTGGGCTATCCGGCGCAGAGCCAGCTGGCTGTAATCAAGAAGCAGGTCGAGGATGCGCTCAAAGCCATCGAGGGCGTGACCGCCGCCTCCGCCAATGTCAGCTTCAAGATCGTGTCGCACAGCGTGCAGCGCGGCGTCAAGCTGATTCCCAACGTCAAGAACATCATCGCCGTGGCCTCCGGCAAGGGGGGGGTCGGCAAGTCGACCACCGCCGTCAACCTCGCGCTGGCGCTGGCCGCCGAGGGCGCCAGCGTCGGCATGCTCGACGCCGACATCTACGGCCCGTCGCAACCGACCATGCTCGGCATCACCGACAAGCCCGAGTCGACTGACGGCAAGAACCTCGAGCCACTGATGGGCCATGGCATCCAGGCGATGTCGATCGGCTTCCTGATCGACGTCGAGACGCCGATGGTGTGGCGCGGCCCGATGGTCACCCAGGCGCTGGAGCAGCTGCTCAACAACACCAACTGGAAGGACCTCGACTACCTGGTCGTCGACCTGCCGCCCGGCACCGGCGACATCCAGCTGACGCTGGCGCAGCGCGTGCCGGTGACGGGCGCCGTGATCGTGACCACGCCGCAGGACATCGCGCTGATCGACGCGCGCAAGGGCCTCAAGATGTTCGAGAAGGTCGGTATCCCCATCATCGGGGTGGTCGAGAACATGAGCCTGCACATCTGCTCGAACTGCGGCCACGAGGAGCGCATCTTCGGCGAAGGCGGCGGCGAGCGCATGTGCAAGGATTACAATGTGGAATTCCTGGGCGCCCTGCCGCTCGACGGCAGCATCCGTGCCGATACCGATTCCGGAAAACCGTCGGTGGTGTCCGACCCCAACGGCCGCGTGACCGAGATCTACAAGCAGATCGCGCGCCGCGTTGCTGTTAAGATTGGCGAAACCGCGGTGGATCATTCCGCCAAGTTCCCCAATATCGTCATTTCCAACACCTGATGAGCATCAAGTCCGACCGATGGATCCGCCGCATGGCGGAAGAGCATGGCATGATCGACCCGTTCGAACCGGGGCAGATCAAACAGGCCGGCGGCAAGTCCATCGTGTCGTACGGCACGTCGAGCTACGGCTACGACGTGCGCTGCGCCAACGAATTCAAGCTGTTCACCGACATCAATACGACGATCGTCGATCCCAAGGCGTTCGACCCGAATTCCTTCGTCGAGGTGAAGGGCGATTCCTGCATCATTCCGCCCAATTCCTTTGCGCTGGCGCGTACCGTCGAGTACTTCCGCATTCCGCGCAGCGTGCTGACCATCTGCCTTGGCAAGAGCACCTACGCGCGCTGCGGCATCATCGTCAACGTGACACCGCTCGAACCCGAATGGGAAGGCCACGTGACGCTGGAGTTTTCCAACACCACCCCGTTGCCCGCGCGGATCTACGCCAACGAAGGCGTGGCGCAGATGCTGTTCCTCGAGTCGGACGAGGTGTGTGAAACCTCGTACCGCGACCGTGGCGGCAAATACCAGGGCCAGGTCGGCGTGACGCTGCCGAAAATTTAATCCCCGGGACACCGGGGATTCGTATAATCCGCTTTTTTCAATCCCGCCCATTCCGACGGCTTCCCTCTGGAGCAGGCCATGCGCTTCCGCTTTCCCGTTGTCATCATTGACGAAGATTTCCGTTCCGAGAACGCGTCGGGGCTGGGCATCCGCACCCTGGCCGAGGCGATCGAGAAGGAAGGCATGGAAGTGCTCGGCGTCACCAACTATGGCGACCTGACCTCGTTTGCCCAGCAACAGGCGCGTGCCTCCGCCTTCATCCTGTCGATCGACGACGAGGAACTCGCGGGCAGCGCCGAGGACGCAAATATCGCGCTGGAGAAGCTGCGCGCCTTCGTCGAGGAAGTGCGTTTCCGCAACGCAGAGATCCCGATCTTCCTGCACGGCGAGACCCGCACCGCGCGCCATATCCCGAACGACATCCTGCGCGAGCTCAACGGCTTCATCCACATGCTGGAGGACACGCCGGAATTTCTTGCCCGCTACATCGGCCGTGAGGCCCGTGCCTATCTCGATTCGCTGGTGCCGCCGTTCTTCCGTGCGCTGACCCATTACGCGGGCGACGGCTCGTATTCCTGGCACTGTCCCGGCCATTCCGGCGGCGTGGCCTTCCTGAAATCGCCGATCGGCCAGATGTTCCACCAGTTCTTCGGCGAGAACCTGCTGCGTGCCGACGTGTGCAACGCGGTCGACGAACTCGGCCAGCTGCTCGATCACACCGGACCGGTCGGGTCGTCGGAACGCAATGCGGCCCGCATCTTCAACTGCGACCACCTGTTCTTCGTCACCAACGGCACCTCGTCGTCGAACAAGATGGTGTGGCATGCCACGGTGGCCCCGGGTGACATCGTGGTGGTGGACCGCAACTGCCACAAATCCATCCTGCACGCCATCATGATGTGCGGCGCGATCCCGATCTTCCTGACGCCGACGCGCAATCACTACGGCATCATCGGGCCGATTCCGCTGGACGAATTCCGGCCGGAGAACATCGAGAAGAAAATCGCGGCACATCCGTTCGCCAAGGATGTGAAACGCAAGCCGCGCATCCTCACCATCACCCAGTCGACCTACGACGGCATCCTGTACAACGTCGACATGATCAAGGACCTGCTGGGCGACTACATCGATACCCTGCATTTCGACGAGGCCTGGCTGCCGCACGCGACCTTCCACGACTTCTACCGCGGCATGCATGCGATCGGCAAGAACCGCCCGCGTGCCAAGGATGCGCTGGTGTTCGCCACGCAGTCGACGCACAAGCTGCTGGCCGGCCTGTCGCAGGCCTCGCAGATCCTGGTGCAGGACTCGGAGACGCGCAAGCTCGACTTCCATCGCTTCAACGAAGCCTATCTGATGCACACGTCGACCTCGCCGCAGTACGCCATCATCGCCTCGTGCGACGTCGCGGCGGCGATGATGGAGCCCCCCAGCGGGCCCGCGCTGGTGGAAGAATCCATTCGCGAGGCGCTCGATTTCCGCCGCGCCATGCGCAAGGTCGACGAGGAGTTCGGCGATTCCTGGTGGTTCAAGGTGTGGGGGCCGCAGAAGCTGGCCGAGGAGGGCGTGGGCGACCGCGAGGACTGGATGCTGGAGGCCGGCGCGCGCTGGCACGAGTTCGGCAAGATCGCGCCCGGCTTCAACATGCTCGACCCGATCAAGGCCACCGTCATCACGCCCGGACTGGATGTCGACGGCGCGTTCGCCGACTGGGGCATCCCGGCGGCGATCGTCACCAAGTACCTGGCCGAGCACGGCGTCATCGTGGAGAAGACCGGGCTCTACTCGTTCTTCATCATGTTCACCATCGGCATCACCAAGGGGCGCTGGAACACCCTGGTGACCGCGTTGCAGCAGTTCAAGGCCGACTACGACGAGAACCAGCCGCTGTGGCGCGTGCTGCCCGAGTTCATCGAGAAGCATCCGCGCTACGAGAAGACCGGGCTCAAGGACCTGTGCGACCAGATCCACGCCATCTACAAGGCCAAGGACGTGGCGCGTCTGACCACGGAAATGTATCTGTCCGAAATGGCGCCGGCCATGAAGCCGGCCGACGCCTTTGCCAAGATGGCGCACCGCGAGATCGAACGGGTCGAGATCGACAAACTCGAGGGCCGCATCACCGCCATGCTGGTGACGCCTTATCCGCCGGGGATTCCCCTGCTGATCCCGGGTGAGCGCTTCAATGCCACCATCGTGCGCTATCTCCAGTTCACCCGTGAGTTCAACGAGAAGTTCCCCGGCTTCGAAACCGATGTCCATGGTCTGGTCGAGGACGTGGTCGACGGCAAGCCCCGCTACTACGTCGATTGCGTGAGCTGACTTGGCCGCGGTTGCGGCTGACAGCTTGATTTGTCAGGCAAAAAGCGTATGATTCGCAGTCCCCGGTTTGCCGGGGATTGTTTTTTTTAACCTTGGCTGTTTAAACCTTGCTCCACCGCACCGCAGCGGGGGGCTGAACCGAAAGGAACAAGATGCGGCATTACGAAATCGTATTTATCGTCCATCCCGACCAGAGCGAGCAGGTGCCCGCGATGATCGAGCGTTACAAGGGCAATATCACCACGCGCGGCGGCAGCATCCACCGCCTGGAAGACTGGGGCCGCCGCCAGATGGCCTACCCGATCCAGAAGGTCCACAAGGCCCACTACGTGCTGATGAACATCGAGTGCGACCAGGAAACCCTGGAAGAACTCGAGCACGGCTTCAAGTTCAACGATGCCGTGCTGCGCCACCTGACCATCAAGCGCGACGCGGCCGTGACCACGGCCTCGCCGATGATGAAGGAAGAGAAGTCGCGCGACATGCTGGACAGCGCCAAGCCGGAAGCGGCTGCCGAGGCGCCGGCTGCAGCCTGAGTGAGTGAACCGGCTGCTCATCAGCGGAGCCCTCATCCAGGTTGATCCCTTGCGTTACAGCCCGGCAGGCGTGCCGATTGCCGAAGCGGTGATTCAGCACCGCAGCAGTCAGAGCGTGGCAGGCCAGGCCCGGCAGGTGGAATGCGAGTTGACGGTACAGGCGAGCGGATCGCTTGCCGGTCAGCTGGCCCAGCTGGCCACAGGAACGCAGGTGAAACTGGAAGGCGCGTTGAACCGACGCAGCGTGAACAGCAGGCAACTGATCCTGATATTGAATCGAATCGAAAAGGAATGAATCATGGCACGTCCCATGGGTGGTAAAACCGGCGGCAAGTTCGCCAACAAGCGCCGCGACAGCGGCAATCGCGGTCTCTTCAAGCGTCGCAAGTTCTGCCGCTTCACTGCCGAGAAGGTGGTCGAGGTGGATTACAAGGACGTTGACGTGCTGAAGGAATTCATCGCCGAGAACGGCCGCATCATCCCGGCCCGCATCACCGGTACCAAGGCGCACTACCAGCGTCAGCTGGGCACCGCGATCAAGCGCGCGCGCTTCCTGGCGCTCATGCCTTACACCGACCTGCATTGAGGAGACGACCATGCAAGTGATTCTGATGGACAAAGTCGTCAACCTGGGCAATCTGGGTGACGTGGTCAAGGTGAAAGACGGCTACGCCCGTAATTTCCTGATCCCCACCGGCCGCGCACGTCGCGCCACGCAGGCCAACATGGAAGCGTTCGCCGCGCAGAAGGCCGAACTGGAACGCGTCGCCGCCGAAAAGCTGGCGGATGCCCAGCGCCGCAGCGAAAAGCTGGAAGGCCTGAGCGTGACGGTCAGCCACAAGGCCGGCGTCGATGGCCGCCTGTTCGGCTCCGTGACCAACGCCGACATCGCCGAGGCACTGAAGGCGCAGGGCCACGATGTGGTCAAGGCGGAAATCCGTCTGCCCGAAGGTCCCTTCAAGGCCCTGGGCGAATACCCGGTGACGCTGGCGCTGCACACCGACGTGACCGCCAATATCACGGTGGTGGTGACCGGCGAACAGTGATTCCCGACTGACCCGCCAGAAAGGGAGCCTGATTGGCTCCCTTTTTCATTGGCCCTGAAGCCATACCCGGCTGTCCACGCTTTATCCACAGCCTTATCCCTTGGTCGGGGTGGGGCCGGAGACTAGAATCCCGCCATGGCCGCCATCCACTCCCTGACCGCAAATCCCGACCCCCAGCTGGCGCAGATGCGCCTGCCGCCGCACTCGCTGGAGGCCGAGCAGGCGGTACTGGGCGGGCTGCTGCTCGACAACAGCGCCTGGGACCGTATCGGCGACGTCGTGTCCGAGAGCGATTTCTATCGCCAGGACCATCGCCAGATCCTGCGCGCGATCGTGCGCCAGATCGCCGAGAACCGCCCGGCCGACGCGGTGACCGTTTCCGAATCGCTGCAGTCCATGGGGCAGCTCGAAAGCGTGGGTGGGCTCGCTTACATCGTCGCGCTCGCGAGCAATACGCCATCGGCCGCCAACATCCGTCGCTACGCCGAAATCGTGCGCGAGCGCTCGGTGATGCGCCGCCTCGTCGAAGTGGCGACCGGCATTGCCGACAGCGCCTACGCACCCGCCGGCAAGAGCGCCCAGACGCTGCTCGACGAAGCCGAAGCCAAGGTGTTCGAGATCGCCGAATCCGGCAGTCGCGGCCAGGCCGGATTCACCGAAATCAAGCCCTTGCTGAAGGAAGTGGTCGAGCGCATCGACGAGCTCTACCATCGCGACAACGATTCCGGCGTCACCGGCGTGCCGACCGGCTTTCACGACCTCGACCAGAAAACCTCTGGCCTGCAGCCCGGCGACCTCATCATCGTCGCCGGGCGGCCGTCCATGGGCAAGACGGCTTTCTCGGTCAACATCGCTGAAAACGTCGCGCTCGACACCGGCCTGCCGGTCGCGGTGTTCTCGATGGAAATGGGCGGCACCCAGCTGGTGATGCGGATGATCGGCTCGGTCGGCAAGCTCGACCAGCACCGGCTGCGCACCGGCAAGCTGGGCGAGGATGACTGGCAGCGCCTTACCTATGCGCTCGGCAAGCTCAACGAGGCGCCGGTGTTCATCGACGAAACCCCGGGACTCAATGTGCTCGAGCTGCGTGCGCGGGCGCGTCGCCTGATGCGCCAGTGCGGCAAGCTTGGCCTCATCGTGATCGACTATTTGCAGTTGATGGCCGGCAGCGGCAACGGCGAGAACCGCGCCACCGAGATTTCCGAAATCTCGCGTGCGCTGAAGGGCTTGGCGAAGGAACTGCACGTGCCGGTGATCGCGCTGTCGCAGCTGAACCGCGGCCTCGAACAGCGTCCCAACAAACGCCCGGTGATGTCCGACCTGCGCGAATCGGGCGCCATCGAGCAGGATGCCGATGTCATCCTGTTCATCTACCGCGACGAGGTCTACAACCCCGACACCCAGGACAAGGGCACCGCCGAAATCATCATCAGCAAGCAGCGTAACGGCCCCATCGGCACGGTGCGGCTGGCCTTCCTCGGCGAATACACGCGCTTCGAAACGCTGGCGCAGCCCGGGTCCTACTAATAAGCCCTGATGTACCCCAAATTCATCTGCCCTCGCTTGATTCTTGTCCGCCATGAAAGATTTTGTTCAGTCGGGCGTATGAATCACTACGCCGCTTCTTCTCAAAACTTCCCTGGCAGCCAAGACTCGGCGCGATCATCAGGCGAATTTGAGGCACATCAGGGCTGACTATGCGGCCCATCCAGGCGCGGATCTCGATCGGTGCGATGGCGCACAATCTCCGCGTGGCGCGCAGCCATGCGGGCGAGGCGCGCCTCCTTGCCGTGGTCAAGGCCAATGCCTACGGCCACGGACTGTCCCGGGCGCGGCGTGCGCTCGCGGCGGCCGACGGCTTTGCCGTGCTGACCCTGGAAGAGGCCGCCAACCTGCGGTTGATGGGCGTGGACCAGCCCATCGTGCTGCTCGAGGGGTTGTTCGGCGCGGACGAAATCGCCACCTGCGCCGAGCTCGACCTGTGGCCGGTACTGCATCACGCTGCGCAACTCGATTGGCTGCAACAGCAACCGCCCGCACGCCCGAAGATCGGA
>JAJZRT010000086.1 GCA_021802595.1 Pseudomonadota bacterium | reverse complement strand
GCTGATCGCCGCGCTGCGGCAGATGCCGGCGCAGGCCGTGGTGCTGATCGAGGGCGATGCCGGCTACTCGCTCGTCGGCGGCCTGGATTTCGAGGAAAACGGCAACGGCGTGCCGGACGAGGTGATCCTGCTGCCGTCGATGGAAGACGACTAAGGAAGCGCTGAACAAGTTGATTCCGCTCATGGTTCGACAGGCTCACCACGAACGGAATCAACAAGTTGCCGTTCGTCCTGAGCTTGTCGAAGGACTTGTTCAGCGCTTCCCTAAAGGAAATGCGCCAAATCATTTCGGACGACATGCCTGCAAAAAGTCGGCCTCAATCACCGTTCGCCCTGAGATTCTATGGTTTCGGTCAAGAGGCTTTGAGACGCTGTGGTTCGACAAGCTCACCACGAACGGTGCAACGGCCAGTGGACAAATCCATGTGTGCCGACGAACTCACCCAAGCAATCCACCCCCAGCCCGTTCGCCCTGGGCTTGTCGAAGGGCTCAGAGTGAACGGGCCTTTGTTATGTGCAATGGAAATCCAACAATGCCCATGAAGTTCTACATGACGCCCGGCGCCTGCTCCACCGGCATCCACATCCTGCTGGAAGAACTCGACCTGCCGTTCGAGGCCCATATCGTCAACCTGCCGGCGGGCGACCACCGCAAGCCGGCCTACCTCGCGGTCAACCCGAAAGCCACCATCCCCGCCCTGGTGCGCGACGACGGCTCGGCGCTGACCGAGTTCCAGGCGATCGCCTGGTGGCTGGCGCGCAGCCACCCGAAAGCCGGGCTGCTGCCCGGCGATGCGGACGGCGAGGCGCGCGTGATCGAGACGATGGACTACATCGTCGGCACCCTGCACGGCCAGGGCTTCGCGCGCATTTTCACCACCGACAGCTTCACGCCGAACGCGGCCGACCACGACGCGGTGAAGGTGCGCGGGCGCGAAATCGTCGAGCAGGGCTTCGCGATCATGAACGCAGCGCTCGCCGGCCAGGACTACATCGCAGGCCGCTTCTCCATCGCCGACGCCGCGCTGTTCTACGTGGAATTCTGGGCCGACAAGCTGGACATCGCGCTGCCGGAACACTGTCGCGCACACTACCAGCGCATGCGGGCGCGCCCGGTCGTGCAGCGCGTGCTGCGCGAGGAGGGTTATCGCTGAAGCGATGCACCCGCAGCCATTGAAACCCTACCGGGAGATTCCGATCGAACCGCGCTACGCCCGCCTGGGCGACCCCTACCACACGCCGGTCGCGCCGACGCCGCTGCCGCAGCCACGCCTGGTCCACTTCAACGACCGGCTGGCGGTGGAACTCGGCCTCGACCGCGGCGACCAGGAGCTGCTCGACATCCTTAGCGGCAACCGCCCGTGGCCGGCGTATGCGCCGCTGGCTTCGGTCTATGCCGGCCACCAGTTCGGCAACTGGGTGCCACAGCTGGGCGACGGCCGCGCGCTGACCATCGCGGAAATCCGCACGCCCGGCGGCAAGCGCATGGAACTGCAGCTCAAGGGCGCCGGGCCCACCCCCTACTCGCGCGGCGCCGACGGCCGCGCCGTGCTGCGCTCGTCGATCCGCGAGTACCTCTGTTCCGAAGCCATGCACGCGCTCGGCATCCCCAGCGTCCGCTGCCTCAGCCTGGTGGCCTCGCCCGAGCCGGTGCAGCGCGAGACACTGGAGACCGCCGCGGTCGTCTGTCGTGTCGCGCCCAGCTTCGTCCGCTTCGGCCAGTTCGAATACTTCAGCCAGCGCGGCCAGCACGACCGGCTCGCCCCGCTGGCCGATCACGTGATCGCGGAAGGCTTCCCGCACCTGGCGGGCGAGCCGGACCGCTACGCCCTTTGGCTGACCGAAGTAATCGAACGTACCGCGCGGCTGATCGCGCAATGGCAGACGGTGGGCTTCTGCCACGGCGTGATGAACACCGACAATTTCTCCATCCACGGCCTCACCCTGGATTACGGCCCCTTCGGCTTCCTCGACGCCTTCCGCCAGCACCATGTCTGCAACCATTCCGACTACGACGGCCGCTACAGCTACGACAGCCAGCCGCTGATCGGCCAGTGGAACTGCGAGCGTCTGCTGCAGGCGGCGCTGCCGCTGCTGTCGGACGACCCGGACGAGGCGGCCGGGATCGTCACCGCGATCTACGAACGCTACGCGCCCGCGTATTCGCGTGCCGCCCTGCGCCGCTGGGTGGACAAGCTGGGGCTCGTGGAGGTGCGCGCGGGCGACGCCGAACTGGTCAGCCGCCTGCTCACCCTGCTGCAGCGCAGCCGCAGCGACTTCACCCGCAGCTTCCGTCTGCTGGCGCGGCTCTCCACCGGCAGCGATGCGCCTGACACCGCGCTGCGCAGCGAGATCGCCAACCACCAGGCCTTCGATGCCTGGGCCTCCGACTACCGCGCCCGGCTGCGCGCCGAGTCGAACACCGACGACGCCGCACGCGCCGCCCGCATGAACCGGGTCAACCCGCACTACGTGCTGCGCAACCATCTCGCGCAGGCCGCCATCGACCGCGCGGTGGCCGGCGACGACAGCGAGGTCGCCACCCTGATGCGGCTGCTCGCCCGTCCCTACGACGAACAGCCGGGGATGGAGCGCTACGCGGCGGCGCCGCCCGCCGAACTGCGCAATCTGGAAATCGGCTGCTCGTCGTGATGCGCGTTGACATGGAGACCCCGGCCCCGGAAAAATTCGTCGTCGCGGAAATGAACACGCACCACTTCATGTTCCGCGGCGCCGGCCGCGACCGGGACACCGCCCGACGCGCGCTGCTGAATGCCTGGCGTACGCATCGCAGCGATCTGCTGGCGCGCTACCCGGAACGGGCCGATTCCATTCCGGACGAAGACACTATCGAAGCGCACTTCAGGATGCATTACCTGGAGTTCGAAGCGGATGCCGGCTACCGCGATGGCGAGCGCGTGGCGTGAAAGGCTTCGCAACGTTCCCGTTCGCCCTGATCGTGAGCCTGTCGAACGATCGAAAGGCATGTCCGCGAGGGCACAGGGCCACTTCGGCAAGCAGGCTTCGACAAGCTCAGCCGAACGGTGACTGAGAGCCTGTGGCCCCCCTACATCACGAGACCCGACCCATGAACTACGCCTTCCCGCCCGCCCCTGTCGTCACCCTGGACGCCATGTCGAGCAACCCGTTTCCGGTGCGCCGCATTTTCTGCGTGGGGCAGAACTATCCCGACCATGCGCGCGAAATGGGCGCCGACCCTGCCACGGACGAACCCTTCTTTTTCATGAAGCCGGCGAGCGCCATCCTGCAGAACAACTCCGTGCTGCCCTATCCGCCTGCCACCGCCGACCTGCAGCCCGAAGTGGAACTGGTGGTGGCCCTGCACAAGGGCGGCCGCAACATCCCCGCCGAGCGGGTCGATTACGACTACGTCTTCGGCTACGCCGTGGGGCTGGACATGACCCGGCGCGACCTGCAGCGGGCCGCGCGCGAGAAGGGCCGCCCCTGGGACATGGCCAAGGGATTCGACCACTCGGCGCCGTGCACCGCGATCACGCCCGAGTTCTATTCCGGCGCCATCGCCCGCGGCAGGATCGAACTCAAGGTCAACGGCGATCTCCGCCAGAGCGCCGACGTCGGCGACATGCTCTGGAAGATTCCGCAGATCGTCCACCTGCTGTCGAACCAGGTCGAGCTGTTTCCGGGCGACCTCATCTTCACCGGCACCCCTGCCGGCGTCGCGCCGGTGGTCCGGGGCGACGTCATCGAGGCCAGCGTCGCCGGGCTGGAACCGCTCACCGTCGCCATCGGCTAGCGGCACAGCAAGGTTTTCCTTCCCTTTCACCCTATCTGAATGCCTAAATGGAAACGTCCGACCTCCTCCAGCGCAACCGCGTGATCCTGTGCCACTTCGACAGCTACAGCGCAGCGCTGCTGTTCGCCCGCTACGGCGATAGCGTCCTGGCCCCCGCGCCCCTGCCGGAGGCGGTGCGCGACATGCCGGCCCCCGATGACGTCGACGGGCAGCACGGTCCCGGCGCGGTGCTCGACGCGCTGGCGGCGAGATACGGCCTCGACGCCGCGCAGCTGAAGATGGATGACGGCTTCCAGGCCTGGCGGTCTGACGCCAGCGGCCTCATCCGCATCCATCTGGCCCGTTTCACCGGACTCGACGCCCCGCACGCGGCCATCGAACCGCTCGGCGGCGTGTTCAGGCCCATCAGCCAGATGCGCGGGATGCCCGTGACCGAGCTGGAATTGATGCGCCAGGTGTTCAATCTGATCATGGGGTGAGGCTGCCCCGAAGCAGGACCGGCCTTGGCGCGCACGCCCTTGGCAGCGCAATGCGACTATGATGTCTGGCCTTGTCCGGACTGTGTTCTCCCCCATGATCAACCGGGAAATCCAGCGCTTCGCCCTGCTCGCCCTGCTCGCCGCCGCGCTGTTCGGCGCAAGCGCGCCGCTCTCGAAGCGGCTCCTTGCCGGTTTCGGCCCGCTCTCCCTGGCTGCGTTCCTCTATCTCGGCAGCGGGCTGGGCCTGCTCGCGGTCTGGCTGCTGCGCCGGCACCGTTCACGGGGCGTCGCGAAGGAAGCGCCTCTGGCCGGCAGGGACTTCATGTGGCTGGCCGGCTCCGTGGCCTGCGGCGGCATCGCGGCACCCGTGCTCCTGCTCTGGGGATTGGCGGGCATACCCGCTTCGGGGGCGTCGCTGCTCCTGTCCACCGAAGGGGTCCTGACCACCCTGATATCCGCCCTGGCGTTCAGGGAAGCGGTCGACGGCCGCGTCTGGGCGGGTGCCGTTCTGATGCTGTTCGCCGGCGGCCTGCTGGCTTATTCGCCCGGCGCAGGCGTGGGCCTGTCGGTTCACGCGCTGGCAGTGGTGGGCGCCTGCGGGCTCTGGGGACTGGACAACAACCTGACCCGCCCGATTTCCGGCGGCGACCCGGTGGTCATCGCGATGGTCAAGGGCATGGTCGCGGGCAGCGTGAATCTCGTCCTGGCCCATCTGGCCGGCGAAGCGGGGCCGTCGCCCGCCTATGCCGTGGCAGCGCTGATCCTGGGCAGCCTCGCCTACGGCGCCAGCCTCCTGTTCTACATCCTGGCCCTGCGTCACCTCGGCAGCGCCCGGACCGCGGCCCACTTCGCGACGGCCCCGTTCATCGGCGCCATCCTGTCCGTGCTTCTCCTCGGCGAACCGCTGACCGTCCCCCTGCTGTCGGCCTTCGGTCTCATGCTGGTCGCGACATGGCTGGTGCTGACCGAGCGCCACGCGCATGAACACCTTCATGAGCCGCTGGAGCATGCCCATCGCCACGTCCATGATGCGCACCACCAGCACCCCCACGACGGCAGCGAAGGTCCGGAACCCCATTCCCACCCCCACCGTCACGAGGCCCTGCTGCACGACCACCCCCATTTGCCCGATCTGCATCACCGGCACGGCCATTAGGGAAGCGCTGAACAAGTTGATTCCGCTCATGGTTCGACAGGCTCACCACGAACGGAATCAACAAGTTGCCGTTCGTCCTGAGCTTGTCGAAGGACTTGTTCAGCGCTTCCTTAGGCGGGCGGCCCCGGGGATGCTACTGCGAATGCAGTCGACAGGCGTGAGGGGTCGTGCCCTGCTCGACCTGGAGGGTGCTGTGATGGATCCCGAAACGCGCCTCCAGCTCATGCGTCACCGCATCCATGAAGGCGTCGCCGGGATACCCGCCGGGGGTGACCAGATGGACGGTCAGCGCGGCCTCGGTGGTGCTCATCCCCCAGACATGCAGGTCGTGGATGTCCGCAACGCCAGGAAGGGCGTGCAGATAGGCCTCCACCTTCTCTAGGTCGATATGCGCGGGAACGGCATTGAGCAGCAGTTGCATCGACTCCCGCAGCAGGCCCCAGGTGCTGTAGACAATCACCCCCACGATCGCAAGACTGATCGCCGGGTCCAGCCAGAACCCGCCCGTGACCATCATCGCCACGCCGGCGACCACCACGCCCAGCGACACGGCAGCGTCGGCGGCCATATGCAGATAGGCGCCCCGGATGTTCAGATCGCCCTTGCTGCCCTTCATGAACAGCCACGCCGACAGGCTGTTGACGACGATGCCGGCCCCGGCGACCAGGGTCACGGTCATTCCCGCCACCGCAGGGGGTTGATGGAAGCGCTGGACGGCCTCCCAGGTGATGGCGCCGCACGCGGCCAGCAACAGCATCGCATTGGCCACGGCCGCCATGATGGAGGTGCTGCGCAAGCCATAGGTGAAGCGGCCACTCGGCGCGCGGCGGGCAAGCATGGCCGCCCCCCAGGCGAGCAGCAGCCCCAGCACGTCGGACAGGTTGTGTCCGGCATCCGCCATCAGCGCCGTCGAGTTGGCGACCACGCCATAGGAAAACTCGACCACGACGAACAGACTGTTGAGAACGACGGCGACGAAGAACGCGCGGCCATGGCTGTCGGGGTCGCCATGATGGTGATGGCCTGCATGATCATGGCCATGGGCGGAGTGGTGGGCGTGGGCTGTCATGCGTCGGTTTCCTGATGGGGTTCTGCGACATGCTCCAGCATGTCGGCCAGCATTTCCGAAACGTGCCGGTCGGCGGCCGCATAGAACACCTGCTTGCCTTGCCGATCGGCCTTGAGGATGCGCGCCGCCCGAAGGAGCCGCAGGTGATGGCTGACCAGCGGCCCGCTCAACGCGAGTTTGCCGGCGATATCGCCGACCGAGACGGGGGATTCAAGACAGGCCAGCACAATGCGCAGGCGGGTCGGATCGCCCAGCAGACGGAAGAGGTCGGCGAGGTCGGCGACGGGGGCGTCAGGATCATGCATGTATCGCGAATATATATAAACAGATGTTTACATGTTATCTATCCGGGCCGGACCCCGCAAGGCCAACGCGTATCCCCGCAGGCGATGCCTAAGGAAGCGCT
The DNA here is from genome assembly GCA_021802595.1 of Pseudomonadota bacterium. The sequence continues at coordinate 3,151 of JAJZRT010000086.1, read as the reverse complement.
GAACAAGTCCTTCGACAAGCTCAGGACGAACGGCAACTTGTTGATTCCGTTCGTGGCGAGTCTGTCGAACCATGAGCGGAATCAACTTGTTCAGCGCTTCCCTAAGCGAACAGTCCGGCGTGCCAACCAGGATGGCGGCGCATTCAGGCCCATCCGCCCGGCGGTCAATCGGGCCAGGAGGGCTGCCGCGAACACATTCTCCATGCCTGCCATGCATCAATCTTTGAGATAGTTGGCCTAAGCTGACTTCTGCGGCTCAGGCGCTGGATGGCGCCGGCCCCGGCATCCTTCTGGATGCCCCGCGGGAGCCGCCCCTTTCTTCCACCTTGGAGGACGTGCAATGAACAGTGCATTTCAGGTCGGCGGCCAGAATCCGGCGGCGCTTTTCACGCTCAAGCTGCATCGCGGCGACGGCATGACGCTGGTCGCGATGAACTGGAAGAAAGGGAGGCCTCCGGAGGATTTCGTCGGCTTCGCAATCGAGTACAAGGAGCCGGGCGGCCAGAAATTCTTCGCCCTGAAGAACCGTCTTGCGTTTCCCGGCGCGGCCGGCGCGGTCAACCCGAACCAGCTGTCCACCCGGCTGTCGCCGATCCAGAAATTCCGCTGGGTGCATTTCCCGCGCAATGCCGGACTCGCCGGCCAGTTCGTTTACCGGGTCACGCCGGTCTTCATGGATGCGGACGACGTATTGAGCTATGGAGAGGCGCAGGACGCCGCCATCGAGCTTCGGCGCGAAACCTGCCCCGGGCAACTCAATGTCACCTTCACGCGCGGCTTCGTGTCGTCACAGGCCTTCGTGGACCGGTACGTCACCGCGCACGACGGGATCGCCACCCTGCTGCCGGCCAACGCCGATGACGGCCTGGATTTCATTCCCACCCACCCCAAGGCCGTCGAAGCCCTGGAATGGATGGGCTTTGAGGCACGCGATGCCATTCTCGAGGTGCTCGACGCGGCGATCCGTGACAAGAAGGCCCGGGTCCGCGTGGTGGCGTATGACCTGAACGAGCGGGAAGTCGTCCTGCGTCTCCAGGCGCTCGGAAAACGGCTGCAGATCATCATCGATGACAGCGGTACCCACGGCCAGCCGGACTCCGCCGAGTCGGTGGCGGCAGCACGTCTGAAAGCCACGGCCGGGGCGGACAACGTCAAGCGGCAACACATGGGCAGCCTGCAGCACAACAAGACCATCGTGGTCGATGGCCCCCAATGCCGGCGGGTCGTGTGCGGTTCGACCAATTTCAGCTGGCGGGGATTCTTCGTCCAGGCGAACAATGCCGTGATCCTGGAGGGCAGGACAGCGGTCGCCCCCTTCCGCGAAGCCTTCGATGACTACTGGCAGAATGACGGCGCCGCCGGCTTCGGCACGACGGACGCCGCGAAATGGCGCACGCTGGGCCTCGATGGAATCAACGCCAAGGTGAGCTTCTCGCCGCACGCGAAATCGAACGCCCTGCTGCAGTCCATCGCGGACGACATCGGCGGACGGACCAAATCGTCGCTCTTCTATTCGCTGGCCTTCCTTTACCAAACGCAGGGGCCCATCCGCGACGCGATCGAAAAGGTCTCCAGGGACGGCAGGGTTTTCGTCTACGGCATTTCCGACCGGAAGGCCGGCGGCGGGCTCGACCTCCAGACGCCGGACGGCAATATCCCGCCAGTCTTTGCCTCGGCCCTCGCGAAGAACCTGCCGGAGCCGTTCAAGCGCGAACCCACGGGCGGCACGGGCACACGCATGCACCACAAATTCGTCGTCATCGACTTCGACAAGCCAACCGCACGGGTCTATTTCGGCTCTTACAACTTCTCCTCGCCGGCGGACATCAGGAACGGGGAAAACCTGCTCCTGATCCGCGACCGCCGCATCGCCACCTCGTACATGATCGAGGCGCTGCGCATCTTCGACCATTACCATTTCCGGGTGGCCCAGCAGTCGGCAAGAAAGGCCAGGCGGAAGCTGCAGCTGTCCAGGCCGCCGCGCAGCCCTGGCGACACGCCCTGGTGGGAAGAGGACTACACGGATGCCCGGAAGATTCGGGATCGTGAGCTGTTCGCCTAGGGAAGCGCTGAACAAGTTGATTCCGCTCATGGTTCGACAGGCTCACCACGAACGGAATCAACAAGTTGCCGTTCGTCCTGAGCTTGTCGAAGGACTTGTTCAGCGCTTCCCTAGGGGGCTCGCCTGCCGGGCGGCGGGATCGCAGCCGCCGCTAGATATCCTCTTCCATCGCATCCATCGCGATCAGCTGCTCGCGCAGGGCCATGTGCGCGTAGAAGCCCGCTCTCGGATCCAGCAACGGCTCGCTCTGCAATGCCCTGATGGCCGACGCTTCATGCAGGTAAATGCGGCACGCCCTGAGGGCCCGTTCCAGCACCGCGACACTGGCATCGAAATCTTCCGGTGCCAGGTCCGTCTCATGGGTGGCCCGCACCTTGCGCACGAAGTCGTCGCGGTCGAAGGCGAACCAGGCATGCGCGCGTCCCTGATGGGGGAATTCGACGATGTAGATCATGCGGCTGGCCTCAGTCGCGCGCCAGCATGCCCTTGTTCTGGGCCTGGCGCATGCGTTCCGCCAGCCCCTGCGGGCTGGACTCGAAGGCCGCGCGCGCTTCCTTGAGCGCGGCATTCGCGGCCAGCGCCTCCTGCCACGTCAGCGGGACGCGTCCCGCCATGTGGGTGGCATCGGGCGCCGCATCGAGGATGCGTACCCGGTTGGGATGGTAGACGACCGGATCGATATCGTCCGCCTCCTTCACACCCGCCAGATAGAGCGCGCTGCCGATGACTTCCAGCTTGCGCCCGTCCGTTGTGGTCTTGATCAGCACGCCCATGGTCCGGCTCCCTGATGGATGAAGATCACTGCCGTCCGCCTCAGACCGGCCGGTTCTCGCCGGGGTCACGCACCGGCCCCATCACCTTCAGGCCTTCCTCGTAGCTCATGCTGGGGAAGGTGGCGGAAAAACCCAGCGCGGTGTCGGCGACCTTGTCCACCTTGCCGGCCGTGTCGAGCTTCTTCAGGTCACTGCGTTCGAGGTACAGCAATTCGAGCAGCTCGTTGTAGACCGTCGCCTCGGAAATCGGCAGCACATAGAAGGTGGCGTCGCCGTAGGGCACCTGATAGCGCTTGCTGAGGTCGATGTTGTCGCA
>JAJZRT010000085.1 GCA_021802595.1 Pseudomonadota bacterium | reverse complement strand
ATTCTGGAACGGGGAGTCGTTGGGTGCGTTGCTGTATTTGACGGGCAGGAAATAGTTGGGGCGGTGGGGCTGGAACAGGAAAGCCCCCTGCTTGGCTTCGTCGTCCAGTTCCCAGTGGCGCGACAGCGCAGAAAGCAGCTTCGGTTCCGGTGGCACGGCTTGCGCCAGCGCAGGCGCCGCGGCAAGCTGCGGCGCGGGTTTGGCCTCGACCTGCGGAACGGTCTCAAGTTGCGAACGCCCTGACACGCGGTCGTAGCACGCCAGCCGCTCGGCGTCCGCCGGGATCGCGCTGCAGCCTTCCCAGTCGGCCACCGAGGCGGCCCGCGCGTGACCCGCCAGGCCCAGCAAGGCCAGCAGCACGATGCCGGGCGAAGGATGGGGGCGGCCCACCGGCGCCGGGCTCACTCGAGGAGGACGCTCTGGCCCGGGGCCGGGGCCACCGCGTCCCAGCCGAACCGCGCCTGCAACTCGGTTGCGAACCCGCTCGCCACCGCGTCTTCGCCATGCACCACGAACACCCGGCGCGGTTTGCTGCGGAAGTGGCCCAGCCAGGCGAGCAGCGCGGTACGGTCGGCGTGCGCCGACAGCCCGCCCAGGGTATAGAGGTCGGCGCGCACCGGGATGTCCTCGCCCAGCAGGCGCACCCGCCGGGCGCCGTCGACCAGCCGGCGGCCGAAGGTCCCGGCGGCCTGGAAGCCGGTGATGAGCACGGTCGACTCGCGGCGCGGCAGGTTGGCCCGCAGGTGGAACTTGATGCGGCCGGCCTCGCACATGCCGCTCGCCGAAATGATGACGGCGCCCCCGTGGATGCGGTCGAGTGCCTTCGACTCCTCGACGTCCTCGACGAACTCGAGCTTGCGGAAATATTGCGCGCCGCCGTGCCGGCCCATCAGCGCGTGCGTTTCGGCATCGAGCAGTTCCATATGGCGGTAGGTGATTTCGGTGGCGGCAGTGGCCATCGGCGAATCGACGAACACCGAAAGCCTGGGAATGCGCGCCTGCCGCGTCAGGTCGGCCAGCAGGTAGAGCATGTCCTGGGTGCGCCCCACCGCGAAGGCGGGAACGACGACGTTGCCACCCTTCCGTTCGATCGTGTTGGTGATCGCCTCGACCAGCTCGTCCTGCGTTGCTTCCATGCTCTTGTGATCGCGGTCGCCATAGGTCGACTCGACCAGCAGGTAGTCTGCATCCTGAATGTAGGTGGGGTCGCGCAGCAGCGGCCGTGCGGGCTGGCCGAGATCGCCGGAAAACACGATCTTGCGGCGGCGCGAGCCGTCGCCCACCCATACCTCGACGATCGCCGAACCGAGGATGTGGCCGGCATCGCGGAAGGTACAGCGCACCTGCGGATGCGGCGCGATTTCCAGATCGTAGTCGACCGGGTTCAGGCGCTTCAGCGAGGCCTGCGCCTGCGCAACCGTATACAGCGGCGCCGTGTCGCGCGGGGGGGAGGCGCGGCGCGCCTTCCCTTCGCTGGCGGCCATGCCCTGGCGGAAGCGGTTGAGGTTCTGGTATTCCGCTTCCTTCTCCTGGATATGCGCCGAATCCGGCAGCATCACGCCCAGCAGGTCGCAGGTGGCGCGGGTGGCGTGGACGGTCCCCTTGAAGCCGAGCGCGACCAGCCGCGGCAGCAGCCCGGAATGGTCGATGTGGGCGTGGGTGAGGATGACGAAATCGATCGTGCGCGGATCGAACATGAACGCGCGGCGGTTTTTTTCGCGCGTCTCCCGCCCGCCCTGGAACATGCCGCAGTCCACCAGGAAGCGCACGCCATCCGCGTCCACCAGATAGCTGGAACCGGTCACTTCGCGTGCGGCGCCGAGGAAGGTCAGTTTCATATCGTTCGTCCTTCGCCCGCTTCTTCATAGGTCTTGCCGTCGCGGATATGGTAAATGCGTTTGAAGGTGGGAATGATCTTTTCGTCGTGTGTAACGACAATGATCGCGGTGCGGAATTCCTGCGCCAGCCGGTTGAGTATCTTCACCACAGTGAGCGCACGTTCGCTGTCGAGCGGCGCGGTCGGCTCGTCGGCCAATACGATCGGCGGCCTGTTGACGAGGGCCCGCGCGATCGCCACCCGCTGCTGCTCGCCGCCCGATAGTTCGGCGATGCGCGCCTGTGCACGATGCTGCACGTCGAGCGCAGTGAGCATTTCCAGCGCAGTTGCGCGCGCGGCCCCGTTCGATTGACCCGCCAGCATCGGTAGCAGCGCGACATTGTCCGTGGCATCGAGGAACGGAATCAGATAGGGGGCCTGAAACACGAAACCGATGCGGTCACGGCGCAACGCACGCAGGTCGCGGGTCTTCCAGCCGCTGTCGAAAACCACCTCGCCGCCCAGCGTAAAACGGCCGTCAGTCGGCTCGATCACCGCGCCCAGGCATTTCAGCAGCGTGCTCTTGCCGGAGCCAGACGGCCCGATCAGACCGACAACCTCGCCGGGCCAGACCGTCATGTCGACGCCTTTCAGCGCGTCGACCGCGGTGCTGCCGCTGCCGTAGCGCTTGGTGATGCCCTCGATGAGGATCGCCGGAGACTCAGCCACCAATTGCCTCCGCCGGGTCGATCCTGAGCGCGGCGCGGATCGCCAGCACCGACGCCAGCGCGCACACCACCAGCGTCAGCACGAAGGCACGCAGCGCATCGCCGGTTTCGAGCAGCACGTACTTGGGGAAGGCCGGCGCCCACAGGGTGGCGGCGAACTTGCCGACGAAGAAGCCGATGACGCCGAGGCCCAGCGCCTCCTGCACGATCATCGCGGCGATGGTGCGGTTTTTCGTGCCGATCAGCTTCAGCACGGCGATTTCCTTGATCTTGCCGAGCGTCATCGTGTAGATGATGAAGGCGACGATGGCCGCACTCACCACCGCGAGGATGACGAGAAACAGCCCAATCTGCTTCGCCGCGGTGGCGATCAGCTTGGCCACCAGGATTTCCTCCATGTCGTCGCGCGTATACGCCGTGTAGCGCTGCCAGCGCGCGATCGTGGCGGCCGCGTTGCGCGCGTCGGTGCCCGGTCTCAGCCGCAGCAGCACGGCGTTGACCTTGTGGCTGGACGCCTGGATCGCCTGCACCGCATCGAGCACGCCTGGCTGGCCCGGCCGGTTGAGCGCGGGATTGGCGTCGAGCCGCCGGCGGTCCTCGACGATGGCGTCGTTGTCCTTGAGAAACTGCGCCTCTTGCGCGTCCTTCAGCGGGACAAACAGCATCGGGTCACCATTCGACGACACCATGCGCCGGGTCAGGCCGACCACGGTGAAGTCGTTGCGGCGGATGCGCACGACGTCACCGACCCGCAGGCCGGTCCTGGCGTCGGCCACCGCCTCATAATGCGAACGGGCGATGGGGCGGCCGGCGACCAGAAAGGCCGGCCCACCGGGCTTGCCGGCCTCGAAGCCCGCGACCATCACACGCTGCGACCTGCCCTGGTGCGATACCTGCATCGTGAGGTAGGCGACGTTGCCGGCCTCCTCGACGCCGTCGATGCCCAGCAGCGCGCGATAAAGGTCATCCGGCACGCTCGATGGCTCGGCGAACGGGCCCAGCGTATTCTGCTGCACCACCCAGACGTCGGCGTCGACCGCGCGCAACAACACCCTGGCGTCGTCGACCATGCCGCGATACACCCCGGCCATGGTCAGCGTCACGCCGATCAGCAGCCCCAAGCCAAACCCGGTCAGCAGGTAGCTCTTGAGATGGTGGGCGATGTCGCGCCCGGCGAGGTTGATCATGGCAACCTGGCTCCGCTTCAGCGCGGCGGCAAGCGCCGCACGCGCATGCCGTCGTCTAGCTGTTTCTCGCTGTAGACGACGAAGCGATCACCGACGTCGAGGCCGGCGACGACCTGCACCGCGTCGACGCTCTCCATGCCCGTTTTCACCGGCCGGAAGCGGGCGCGGCCATCGACCGCACGCCACACGCCCACCCGGCTGTCCCGGCGCACCACGGCGGCGCGCGGCACCGTCAGCGCCTGCCTCACCCCTGGCAGACGGATGTTCACCTCGGCCAACTCGCCCAGATACAACTGCGCTGGTGGCGGGTCGAAGGCCACGTCGACGATGCGCTCCTCGGTCAGTGCGTCGCTCTGCAATTCGATGCGCGCCACCCTGCCCGGCAGGGCCGTGCCCGGTGCAGAGCGCAGTGCGATGTCCGCGGGCTGGCCAGGCGCGATGCCGTGCGCGTGCGCCTGGTCGACGCGCGCGCGCACCCACAACCGGGCCGGGTCGACCAGGCGCAGCACCGCCTGTCCCGCGACCACGGTGGCGCCGGGCTCGGCTTCGCGTGCGGTCACCACGCCGTCGACCGGGCTGCGCAGCTCGAGGCTGGCGCTCACCTCGCCGATCGCGCGCAGTTCGGCTTCGGCGCGGCCGACATCGCGTGCGGCAGCGGCAGCGCTGGCACGCGCCGCCGCCAGCGCGGCTTGAGCGATGGCGGCTTCGTTGCTGCGACTGTCGGCCATCTCGCGGGCGACGAAATGCTGCCGGTAAAGCGCCTGATAGCGTTCGCTGTTGGCCTGCGCCAGGCGCGTCCGGCTGTCCGCCTCGGCCACCAGGGCCTGGGCGGCGAGCGCTGCCTGGCGCGCGCGCGCCGCCGCACTCGCCGTTGCCGCGATCCGCTGGCGCATGTCCACCGGATCCATTTCGGCCAGCAGCTGCCCGGCCCTGACGCGGTCACCCTGGTCGACCAGTACGCGCAACACGCGCCCCGACTGGGTCGGGCCTACGCTGTAGGGATGCTGCGCCTCCACCGTGCCGATGCCGTAGACGGCCGGGCTGAGGTCGGCACGCACCGCCGCGGCGGTCTCGACGCCAACCGGCGCAAGTGGCCCGCGCGTCGTCAGCAGCCACGCGAAGGCGGCAAGGAAGGCCAGCGCACCCAGCGCGGGCAGGACGAAGTGCTTGCCGAAGGTCATGACAGATCAGTGGCTGCCTGCGGGCAGCGATGACGACGGGATCTGGTAGATGGCATGGCAGGCGACGCACTTCTGCAGCGTGGACGAGAGCTGGTTCAGGCTGTGGCTGACGTCCTTCAGGCTTTCGGCATCGAGCGCGATCTGATCGAAGTCGCGATGCACCGAGAAGCCCAACTGGCGGAACTCCGGCGGCAGCCTGGCGCGCAGCGCCGGCGGCACCTCGTGCACCATCTGCTGGCCCATGGCGCGCGAGGCAGCAGCAGCGGGCATGTCCTGGCGGCCGAGCGCGCCGGTCATCTCCTGCACGCCGCTCAAAAACAGGCGCATTTCGTCCAGGATCATGGCGCGTTCGGCAGGGCTCAGCTCGAGGATGGCGCGTGAGTCATGGACCGGGGCGTGGTGGTCCTCGGCGTGCAACGAGGGGGCGCCGAGACTCATCAGCACCGTGATGCAAAGGGCGTAGCGTTTCATGGTTTGACTCCTTGGGCGGGTGACGGCCGGATGGCCTGCATGAAGACAGGGAAGGTGCGCGCGGCTTCCGCTGCGAGTGTGCGGCGGCTGCGCAGGATCGAGGTCTGCAGTACGAGGCCCTGGATCATGCCGATATAGAGCGTGGCGGCGGCGTGCGTGTCGAGGTCGGCGCTGGCCAGCCCCCGTGACTTGGCCTGGTCCAGCAGGCCGGCGACCCTCGCTTCGTAACCGAGCATGATGTCGGAGACGAGGCTGCGCAGCGCCGGGCTGCGCCCGTGCAGGTGGTCCGACGTCAGCACGCGCGGAATCGCCGGATGGCCGGCGATGAACTCGATGTGGGCAAAGAACATGCGCTCCAGGGCGTCCAGGGGATCGCGGCCTTTCGCCACGGCGCACTCCAGCACGGCTAGCAGGCGCTCGCGCACCCACTGCATGACCGCAAGCCAGATCGCGTCCTTGCTGGGGAAATGCCTGAACACCGCCCCCTGGGTGACGCCCATCGCCTGTGCCATGTCCTGCGTGGTGACGTCGTCGACGCCCTGCTTGGCCGCCAGCGCCAGCGTCACGCGAATGATCTCCTCACGGCGCGCGTCCGCAGGCAGTCGTTTGCGTACAGGTTCGCCTGACATGCCTCGGCCCCATTCAGGATAGTTACTGATTACTATGTTAAGCAGGTGCGGGACGGCCGTCAAACCCTCCCGCTCAGATGCCCGGATCGTCGAGACAGCCCCGCATCACGGCCAGCACGCCGCGCATCTCGTCGGAGCGTGTGACATAGGGCGGCATGACATACACCGTCTGACCGATCGGACGAATGAACACGCCCTGCTTCAGCGCCGCCTGGTGGAAGCGTGTGGCGAAATCCGGGGCGGCATTCGCCACGTCGAACGCCCAGATCATGCCCAGGTGACGGAAGTGGCGCACCCGTGGGTGCGCCACCAGCTCCGACAGGATATTGGTGAATTCGACAGCCTTCGCCCGGTTGGTGGCGATCACGTCATCCTGCGCGAAGATGTCCAGCACCGCCAGCGCCGCGCGGCAGGCGAGCGGGTTGCCGGTGTAGGAATGCGAATGCAGGAAGCCGCGCGCGGTCTCGTCGCCGTAAAACGCGGCAAAGACGTCGTCGGTCGTCAGCACCGCCGACAGCGGCAGGTAGCCGCCGGTGATGCCCTTGGACAGGCAGAGGAAGTCGGGTTTCACACCCGCCTGCGAGCAGGCGAACATCGTTCCGGTGCGGCCGAATCCGACGGCGATCTCGTCGGCGATCAGGTGCACCTGGTATTGCGTGCACAGTTCGCGGACACGGGTCAGGTACGCCGGAGGGTACATCGCCATGCCGGCCGCCCCCTGCACCAGCGGCTCGACAATGAAGGCGGCCGTGGTGGCGGCGTGTCCGATGAGATGCGCTTCCAGGGCGGCGGCGCAGCGCAGCGCGTAAGCCTCGGCGGTTTCTCCGGGTTCGGCCAGCCGCGCATCGGGGGTCGGGACCTGCACCGTGTGCCGCAGCAGCGGTTCATAGGTCGACTTGAACAGCGGAATATCGGTCACCGACAGCGCGCCGACGGTTTCGCCATGGTAGCCGTTCCTGAGGCTGATGAAGCCATTCTTCTCAGGCTGGCCTGCGTTACGCCAGAAGTGAGCGCTCATTTTCAGGGCGACCTCGGTGGCCGAGGCGCCGTCCGAGCCATAGAAGGCGTGACCCAGGCCGGTCAGCTGCGCCAGCCGCTCGGAGAGCTCGACCACCGGCGCATGGGTGGCGCCGGCCAGCATCACGTGCTCGATCTTGCCGAGCTGGTCGGTGATGGCGGCGTTGATGCGCGGGTTGCAGTGGCCGAACAGGTTGACCCACCAGCTCGAGATCGCGTCGAGGTAGCGCCGCCCGTCCGGATCGATGAGCCACGCCCCCTCGCCGCGCGCGATCGCCAGCGGCGGCGTGGCTTCCAGCGCTTTCATCTGGGTGCAGGGGTGCCAGACCGCGGCGCGGGTACGGCGTAAAAGATCGTTGTCGGTTGTCATTGAGTTCGATAGCGACTTGGCCCAGTTCATCGGAGGTCCAGCACCCATCGCCATCCTGGCGTGGCCCGGAATCGACCGGCCACTCGATGGCGACGCGGGTTCGTGCCGATCGACGCGATGGTCAATCGAGCGCCGAATTCTAGCCGATCGGGATTTCCGCATTCGCGACTTCCCGGGTATCGCGCGAACCCGACACCGCGTCCCCCAGCGCGGCGAGGCCTGTCAGGGTAATCAGGGACGATTCATTCGGAACTTCGGCACGACGCCCCAGTCGCATCCGCGCGCGCCCGCCGAGCAATCTGCGCCCTCGCGATTCCCGGGCCGGAAACGCAGGCGGTCGGCCAAATGGAGCCCGAACGGGATTCCCGATCAACGGCCATTCGACCGGCTCCCCGACAATCAACCCGTTTCTGAAAGAAGGATGTATGCAAAAGAAATCGTTCGCAGCCATTTTCCTGGCGCCCATTTTCCTGACGGCTGGACTGGGCGCGCACTCGCCAGCCTACGCCTCCGACCCGGCCGACGGCAAAGCCCAGGCGGGCATCCGCATCGACATTCCCATTCGCCTGAAACAAGCCAATGTCGTCTTCAACATGGATCACGCCTCCAACGAAATGGGCGACACGCCGGTCGGCATCGGATACATGCACCAACTCGCCCAGCGCTACAAGCGGGACGGAACCAAGGGCCAGATCATCGGCGTGTTTCATGGCGATGGCGCCTATCTGCTCCTGAACGACAAGGCCTTCAACGCCTTTACGCAAGGCAGTACGGGCAACCCGTACAAGAGCGCGGTCGCCGAGCTGTTGAAACAAGGTGTCCTCGTGGAAGAGTGCGCCGTCTCGATGAAGGCACACCACTGGGTCAATGACGATCTGCTGCCAGGCGTCAAAGTGAACGAGGGAGCTGTGGCCCGCATCATCGAACTGGTCCAGGAGGGCTACGTCCAGCTCCATTATTGATCGCGCCGGGATGCTGCCGGTGGCAGCCAAAATTGTCCATGGACTTGAAATTGAAACCTTACGCCCCTACCATTAGCACTCGATGGCGGCGAGTGCTAACAACATGTTCGCCGCCTCCTTAATTTATCGGGCAGCCAAGCTGCCGGTCATCAACGTACCGCAATGGAGACTTTGCAATGAAAATCCGTCCTCTGCACGACCGAGTGATTGTCAAACGCATGGAGGAAGAGCGCAAGACTGCTTCCGGCATCGTGATCCCCGACACCGCCGCCGAAAAGCCCGACCAGGGCGAAATCATCGCCGTCGGCGCGGGCAAGAAAGACGACCAGGGCAAGCTGATCCCGCTCGACGTGAAAGTCGGCGACCGCGTGCTGTTCGGCAAGTACGCCGGCCAGACCGTCAAGGTCGAGGGCGAAGAGCTGCTGGTGATGCGCGAAGAAGACATCATGGGCGTGGTCGAGCAGTAAGCCGCCACCCGCACGCAATCCAACCAAATTCATATCTAGGAGTTAAGCATGGCTGCAAAAGACGTACGTTTTGGCGATTCCGCGCGTCACCGCATGGTGGCTGGCGTCAATGTTCTGGCTGACGCCGTCAAGGTGACCCTGGGCCCGAAAGGCCGCAACGTGGTGCTCGACCGTTCCTTCGGCGCCCCCACCGTGACCAAGGACGGCGTGTCCGTCGCCAAGGAAATCGAGCTGAAGGACAAGCTCGAGAACATGGGCGCGCAGATGGTGAAGGAAGTCGCTTCCAAGACCTCCGACGTCGCCGGTGACGGCACCACCACCGCGACCGTGCTGGCCCAGGCCATCGTCAACGAAGGCATGAAATTCGTCGCCGCCGGCATGAACCCGATGGACCTCAAGCGCGGCATCGACAAGGCCGTGATCGCGATCACCGCCGAACTGAAGAAGATTTCCGTACCCTGCACCAGCAGCAAGGAAATCGCCCAGGTGGGCGCCATTTCCGCCAACTCCGACGCCTCGATCGGCGACATCATCGCCGCCGCCATGGACAAGGTCGGCAAGGAAGGCGTCATCACGGTTGAAGACAGCTCCGGCCTGGAAAACGAGCTCGACGTCGTCGAAGGCATGCAGTTCGACCGCGGCTACCTGTCGCCCTACTTCATCAACAACCCCGACAAGCAGATGGCGATCATGGAAGATCCCTTCATCCTGCTGTTCGACAAGAAGATCTCCAACATCCGCGACCTGCTGCCCGTGCTGGAACAGGTGGCCAAGGCCGGCAAGCCGCTGATGATCGTCGCCGAAGACGTCGACGGCGAAGCGCTCGCCACCCTGGTGGTCAACAACATCCGCGGCATCCTCAAGACCTGCGCCGTCAAGGCCCCGGGCTTCGGCGACCGTCGCAAGGCGATGCTGGAAGACATGGCCATCCTCACCGGCGGCACCGTGATCGCCGAAGAGGTCGGCCTGTCGCTGGAGAAAGCCACCCTGCAGGATCTGGGCCGTGCCAAGCGCATCGAGATCGGCAAGGAAAACACCACCATCATCGACGGCGCCGGTGATGCCAACGCGATCAAGGGCCGCATCGCCCAGATCAACAAGCAGATCGACGAAGTCACCAGCGACTACGACCGCGAGAAGCTGCAGGAGCGCAAGGCCAAGCTGGCCGGCGGCGTGGCGGTGATCAAGGTCGGCGCCGCCACCGAAGTCGAGATGAAGGAGAAGAAGGCCCG
>JAJZRT010000084.1 GCA_021802595.1 Pseudomonadota bacterium | reverse complement strand
TTCGGGGTCGTGTGCCCTGAAGCCTTTCATTTCCGGATCAAGCGCGAAACCCGATGGGATCGATATGCCAAGGCCCTGCGCCTGTCGGTCGAACAGACTTTCAACGATCCGGAATTCGACGAGACGCTCTATGTCGTCTCGAACCACCCGGTGCTCGCAAGGCAATTGTCCGAGGTCGCGGCCTTGCGGGGCGTGTTCAAGGCGCTGTTCCACGACAAGAACCTGCGTCGGCTGACCTGCGAGGGACAGCATCTGATCGCGGAATACCGTTTCGGAGACGGTGAAGGATCGCCTGACCGCTACCGGATGCCGGACGCGGTCCACGGCATTGTCGCGGCCTTGCACGAAATATCGGATTTCCTCGCGTCGCTGGAAAACCCGGACGGCGTGCGCGACCCTTACGTCTGGAAAGCCGCCCTGCTGGTCTCCCTGGCCAGCGGCATGCTGATCCTCGGTACAGCTGAACTGATTCGTTTCGCGAAAATCCAGAACGTCGACCCGCTGCTCGAACCGTGGCCGCTCTTTCGCCAAAGTCTGGGGGTCTCGGCGGTCATCCTGTGCGCCTGGCTCCTCCTCGCGGCCGCCTGGCTGCGCGGCGGCTCCCATGCGCATGTCGTCATGGGCGAGATCCTGATATCCGGCGGACTCGGCCTCCTGATGGGCAGCTACTTTCTCGCGCGCGATCTCAACTGCGAATGGGATGATGCCCCGGCACAGGTCTATTTCGCGGAAGTGATTGCCAAACAGCACCACCGGCACCGCAAATCGCCTGACACTTATTCCCTGACGATCAAGCAACGCGACATCGGCACGCTTCCGGCGTCGATCCAGGTCACCGCGCACGATTACCGCGGGGTGAACGAACGGGACCTTGTCGAACTTCAAATCAAGCCCGGACTGATGGGCCACCCCTGGCTGCAGCAAGTCGTCGCAGCGTCTCCACGATGGTAGGCCGTGGGCAATCCGGTAGCTGATACGTCGAAGGGTTTTCCACGGGAAACCTCCGCGCTGGCGAAAAAGCTCGCCAAGCTCGGCATCGCCCGCGACGCCGACCTGGTCCTGCACCTGCCGCTGCGCTGGGAAGACGAAACCCGCCTCACGCCGATCCGCGATCTGTTGCCGGGACAGACGGCGCAGGTGCAAGCCGCTGTCCGCGAGGCCAGCGTCGCCTACCGGCCGCGCCGCATGCTGACGGTATCGGTGGAAGACGAAGACGGCGGCGTGCTCGGCATCCGCTTTTTGAACTTCTATCCGAGCCATCTCAAGCTGTTCCAGCCGGGGCAAACATTCCGCTTCATCGGCGAAGTGCGCGGCGGCTTTCTCGGCCTGGAAATGGTGCACCCGCGCTTTGCCAGGGCCGATGACGAAACGCCACTGCCGACGCAACTGACGCCCGTATACCCGACCACGGCCGGACTCGGCCAGGCCACGCTGCGCCGATTGGTCGAACGCGCGCTGGCCGCGCCGATCACCGACACCCTGCCTGCCGACTGGCTGGCCGAGCTGGGCCTGCCGGAACTGGAAGCCAGCATTCGCCTGCTGCACCAGCCACCGCTCGACGCTGCGCTGGCCGAGCTTGAGTCGCGCCGCCATCCGGCCTGGCAGCGGCTGGCATTCGACGAACTGCTGGCCCAGCAGCTGTCGCTGGCGACTTCGCGCCAGCAACGGCGCCAGCAGCGTACGCGCCCCCTCCCTGCCAGGCAGCGACTAACACAAGCATTCCTGGCAACGCTGCCGTTCGAGCTGACTGCCGCGCAGGCGCGGGCCTGGGAGGAAATCAGCGCCGACCTTGCCGCGCCGCACCCGATGCGGCGCCTGTTGCAGGGCGACGTCGGCAGCGGCAAGACTGTGGTTGCGGCGCTCGCCTGTTTGCAGGCCATTGAAAACGGCATGCAGGCGGCGTTCATGGCGCCGACCGAGATTCTCGCCGAGCAGCATTACCGCAAGCTGGCGCAGCCACTGGCGGCGCTTGGCGTCAAGGCCGCCTGGGTGTCAGGCAGTCAGCGGAAGGCGGCGCGGGCTGCCGCGTGGCAGGCGATCGCATCGGGGGAGGCCGACCTCGCCTTCGGCACGCACGCCCTGTTCCAGGATGGCGGCGCCTTCGCGAGGTTGGGATTGGCTGTCGTCGACGAGCAGCACCGCTTCGGCGTCGGCCAGCGCCTGGCACTGATGGAAAAAGGCAGCGAGCCGCACCAGTTGATGATGAGCGCAACGCCCATTCCACGCACGCTGGCGATGAGCTTTTTCGCCGACCTCGACGTTTCCACGATCGACGAACTGCCGCCCGGCCGCACGCCCATCGTCACCAAACTGGTCAGCGCGGCACGACGCGACGACGTGCTGGCACGCGTGCGCGAGGCCTGCCGCGCCGGCGGCCAGGCCTACTGGGTCTGCCCGCTGATCGAGGAGTCGGAGAAGCTGCAACTGCAAACGGCCCAGGACACCTACGCGGCGCTGACCGGGCAGTTGCCGGATCTGCGGATCGGCCTCGTGCACGGCCGCCTGAAGCCGGACGAAAAACAGGCCATGATGGCCGCGTTCCAGTCCCACGAGGTCGATCTGCTGGTGGCCACCACGGTGATCGAGGTCGGCGTCGACGTGCCCAACGCCGCGCTGATGGTGATCGAGCACGCCGAGCGCATGGGCCTTGCCCAGCTGCACCAGTTGCGCGGCCGCGTCGGGCGCGGCAGCCGGGAGTCGGTGTGCGTCCTGCTCTACGAGAATCCGCTGTCGGAACTGGCGCGCGCACGGCTCAAGGTGATCTACGAACTCGCCGACGGCTTCGAGATCGCGCGCCAGGACCTGCTGCTGCGCGGTCCCGGAGAGTTGCTCGGCCCGCGCCAGAGCGGCCTGCCGATGCTGCGCTTCGCCGACCTCGAACGCGACGTCGCGTTGCTGGAAAAGGCGCGCGAGTTTGCCGCCCGCTGCCTCGCGTCGTGTCCGGACATTGCCGAACGCCACGTCGAGCGCTGGCTGGGGAGCCGCACGGGGCTGTCACAAACCTGACTGGTGCCACAGGCTCAGCGCCGGAACATAGGTCAGAAGCGCGAGCCACACCAGCAACAACAGCAGGAAGGGCAGCGTCGCAACGAAGATGTCCCAGATCGGGCGCTTGAATTTCTGGCTCGCCAGAAAGAGGTTGATGCCGATCGGCGGGTGGATGTAGCCGATTTCCAGGTTCGCCAGCATGACGATGCCGAGGTGCAGCGGGTGCACGCCGAAGTGCGTCGCCAACGGCAGCAACAGCGGCGTGACGATGACGATGGCCGAAAAGATGTCCATCATGCAGCCCGCCCCCAGAAGGGCGAGATTCATCCACAGCAGGAATTCCAGCGGGCTGTCCACCTTCGCCACCACCCAGTCGAGCAGCCGCATCGGTACCTGCGCGTCGACCAGCAGGTTGGTGAGCCCCAGGCTCAGGCCGAGAATGATGAAGACGCCGCCGACGAGCGTTGCCGCCTCGTAAGCCGCCCACACGAGCGCCTTCGGACTGATCGTGCGGTGGATCACGGTCTCGAGCAGGAGCGCGTACAAGGCCGTACAGGTGGAGAGCTCGGCAACCGTCAGGTAACCGCCCGCCAGCCCGCCGATCACGCCGACCGGCAGCAGCAGGTCGGCCCAGCCCGCGCGCGCGGCGGCCGCAAGCTCGCGGACCCGGAAACGCTGGCGCGGCGCCCCACGCGCACCGCGCAGCAACGCGTAGCCGCCCACCATGGCGAACAGGACCAGCGTCGGCACGAGGCCGGCGACGAACAGTTCACCGATGTCGACCTGCGCGACCACGCCATACAGCAGCACCGCGAGGCTGGGCGGCAACAGCAGGCCCATCGAGCCGCCGGCGGTAACCAGGCCGAGTGCGAAGCGGTCAGGGTAATGGGCATGTTTCAGCATCGGATAGAGCAGCCCGCCGAGCGCAAGGATGGTCACGCCGGAGGCGCCGGAGAATGCCGTGAAGGCCATGCACGACAGCGTCGCGACCCAGCCGATCCCGGCCGGCATCCAGCCCAGCAACGCGTTGAAGAAGCGCACCAGACGGCGCGGCGCGCCGCCCTGGCCCAGTACCACGCCCGCCAGCACGAAGAGGGGGATCGCCATGAGGTTGGGCGAATCGGCAAGCTGCGCGAACTCGACCATCAGCAAGGCCGGGTCGAGCCGGGCTTCATGCGATGCGGTCAGCGCCGCTGCGCCGAGCACCACGAAAAGCGGCATTCCGAGCAATGCGAGCAGCGCGAAGAGGGGCGACGTCACGCCTCGTCCTCCCTGTTCGCCAGCGCCGCGCGCAGCAGGAAATGGAGCGTCAGCAGCGCAAAGGAAGCCGGCAGGATCAGCCCCATTCTGGCGAGCCACGCGCCTTCACTGGCTGCGTGCTGCCATTCATCCAGCCAATAGGCCCACGCCGCCCTGGCCAGCAGCGCGCACACCAGGGCCGCGCCGACGTTAAACGGCAGGGCGGTCCACCTGCGCCAGCGCGGACGCGCGGCCAGATTGGCCGGGTCGAGACGCAGGTGGCGCTGCGCAGCGACGGCGAGCGCGGCACCGGGCAGCGCCACCCACAGCACCAAGTGGCGCTGCAGGACATCCCCACCTGGCAAGGAGGCATTGAACAGATTGCGTCCGACGATGTCGATGACCGACAGCGACAGCATGGCGGCGAAAGCGAGCAGCGCCACGCCGAGTTCGAGCCGGGTCAGAGTCTCCTCCAGGCGCCGGCAGGCACGCAAGAGCGTGCGCACCTATTTCGTTCCGCCGCGGCGGCGCGCCAGCACCGCATCGACCTGCCGGTCCAGTTCGGCCGCGAGGTAGTGGCGCGACTCGAGTGCGGCAACCGCCTTGCGCGAGAGCGCGGCCTGTTCGGCGAGGTTGATCGTCTGCATCCCCTGCAGCGGCTGGGTGCGCTTCGCGAGGAGCGCGAGCGCTGTCTGGTCGTCACGCCGCGTGTCGGCGATCAATTTCTGCGACAGCGGCCCGCCCGTGCTTTTCAGCAGTGCCTGCAGATCGGGCGGCAGGCTGGCATAGAACCGCGAGGACACCACCACGGCGCCGATGCCGGTCGCCACCGGCTGCGTACTCATGTAAGGGGTCTTGCCAGCCCATTGCATGGCGATGCTGGCGAGCGGCGTGCTGACGACGGTATCGACGAGCCCCGTGGACAGCGCGGGATACACCTCGGTGATCGGCAGCGCGACCGGCGACCAGCCGTTGGCGTCGAAGAAGGCGTCGATGAAGCGATCGCCCTGCCATTGCCAGATGCGGCGCTGCGCGAGTTCGTCGAGGCTGGCCAGCGGACGGGTCGAGAAAAAGTGGATGTTGCCGACTTCCATCCAGGCCAGCAGCTCATACTGGCTTGCCCGGAAACCCGCGTCGATCGCGGGCTGGATCGCCGCACGCGCGGCATCGGTGTCGGCATGGTCACGGAACAGGAACGGCGCCTCGAGGATACGCGCCGGCGGGTAGATTTCGCCGATGCCATGGCCGGACAGCGCGGCACCCTGCAGCTGCCCGAAGCGGATCTTCTTCAGCATGTCCGGCTCGTCGCCTGCGATGCCCCCGGGGTAGAATTTGACGCTGAGCCGTCCCTGGCTCCTCGCAGCAAGGTCCTTGCCCCATGCGTCGAAAATCTTCATCCAGGTCGAGCCCTGCGGCGCGAGCGTTGCGAATTTGAGCACGTAGCCGTCGGCCGCGTGCACGGCGCCCACCCAAAAGAACACACACATGGACAGGGTCTTGAGCAGCTTGATCATCATCAGAACAATTCCTCTTCCTTGGCGAGCAAGGCAGCAGCCTCCTTCTTCGCCAGCGCATTCGCGAGATTGAGATCGGGATCGGCGCCTGCAGGCGCATCGAGCACGTGCCGAAGCACCTCGTGAAAGGCCTTGCGGTCGCCCATCTGCCTGAGCAGATAGCGCGCGCGATACACCTCGACGAACAGCATGCGCCCGTGGCCGATGGCTGCGGCGCGGTCGAAATGCCGCGCCGCACGCGCGTAGTCGCCGCCGAACATGGGCGCGCGCGCGCCGTAATAGACGCCGAAGAAGAGGTGCGCACCGCCGTAGTAGTAGGTCTCGTCCAGCGCCAGGACACGGCGCATCATGTGCTCGACGCGCGGCAATTCGTCCAGTCGCGCGGGATCGTCGAGCTGCAGCTCGATGCATTTCGCCCAGGCCGATGCGGCCCAGAACAGCGCGGGCACCGCGTGCCGGTCCAGCTTCCCGAGCGCCGCGTCAAGATGCGCCATGTCGCCGGTGAGCCCTGCCTGCGCCAGGCCGGCCTGTTCCAGCGCGGCCAGCGCATGATCGCGTGCCCGCAGATAGAGCGCGACGGCCCGATCCGGATCGGCTGCCTCGACGAAGCCGAGGGCATAGCCGTAGAAGCCCATCGCCGCCTGGATGCGGTAGGTACTGTTCGCCGGGTCCGCAAGCAGCAGGGCCTCGATCATCTTGAGATTGGCCGGCATGCTTTCGCGCGCGAGCTCGATGTCGGTCTCGCGGTTCATCGCCTCCATGCCGTAATCGATCAATGGCGACGCGCCGCGCGCGACCAGCTGGCCGGTCGAGCAGCCCGACAAGAACAACTGGACGCACGCCAGGGCCGCGCATGCGGCCAGGCGCAGGGAGCGCAAGGGCATTCGGTCTCCTCGTTTGGTATGGTTGGAATGCGACCGCCATGCTAGCACCGTCTTCATGTCCGCGCCGCGCTGGCATAATGCGGTTTTTTTCTGGACCCCGCAGTGAGCCCTCCCCGGCGCGGCATTCTCCGGCAGTTCGGCCTGCAGCACGGCTGGCAGGCCCATCCCTTTCGTGCCCCGCGCGCGCTGCGCGGCTGGCTGTCGGACCGTGGTTCGTTGACGCGCCGCCTGAAGGCGATGCACGCCGATTTCCGCGTCGAGCCGGTCGCGCGCGGTCTGACCGTTCCCTTTCCCGACGAGGCCCGGCTCCTGCAACTGCCCCCGAAACGGTACGCGTACACACGCGACGTCCTGTTGCTCGGGGGTGGGCAGGCCAGGGTATTTGCACATAGCGTGCTTCCCCGCACCAGCCTGCGCGGCCCTTGGTGCGGCATCACGCGGCTCGGGACGCGTCCGCTCGGCGAGGCGCTGTTCGCCAACCCGCGCATCCGGCGGCTGGGCCTCGCCATGCGGCGGCTCGACGCGCGTCATCCGCTCTACCGTGCCGCCTGCCGCCATACCGGAATCGCTGCCCCAACGCTGTGGGCTCGACGTTCGGTATTCTGCCTTTCGGATCATCCGCTGCTGGTCACCGAAGTCTTCCTTCCTGCGATGGACACACCATGACCCTGATCGAACACCTGTCTGAATACGAAAAACTGATGCGGCTCGACAAGCCGATCGGCATCCTGTTGCTGCTGTGGCCGACGCTGTGGGGCCAGTGGCTCGCCAGCAATGGCAGTCCGAACTGGCTGATCCTGTGGATCTTCGTAATGGGCGTCGTGCTGATGCGCTCGGCCGGCTGCGTCATCAACGATTACGCCGACCGCGATTTCGACCCGCACGTGGCGCGCACCCGCGAGCGTCCGCTGGCCGCCGGCAAGGTATCGCCCAAAGAGGCGCTGCTGCTGGCAGCGGGCTTGTCCCTGCTGGCATTCCTGCTGATCCTGCCGCTCAACACGCTGGTGCTGAAACTATCGGTCGTCGCGTTGTTCCTGGCCGCCAGCTACCCCTTCACCAAGCGTTTCCTGGCGATACCGCAGGCCTATCTCGGCATTGCGTTCGGCTTCGGCATCCCGATGAGCTACGCGGCGTTGTGGAACGAGGTTCCGCGCGAGGCCTGGATCCTGCTGGGCGCCAACGTCTTCTGGGCGATCGCCTACGATACCGAATATGCGCTGGTCGACCGCGCGGACGATCTCAGGATCGGCATCAAGACTTCGGCCATCACCTTCGGCCGCTACGACCTGGTTGCCATTGCACTATGCTATGCGGCGACGCTGGGACTGCTCGGCTGGGTCGGCTGGCAGCGGGGGATGGGCGTGGCGTTCTATGGCGGCTTGCTCGTGGCGGCGGCGATTGCGCTCTACCACATGAAGCTGATCCGAAGCCGCGATCCGCAGCAATGCTTCCGCGCCTTCCTCCACAACACCTGGTTTGGCGCCGCGGTATTCGGCGGCATCGCGCTGCACTTCCTGCTGCGCGGTTTATGACGGGCAGGCCACGCGCGACTGCCGGCTGTTCGGGTAGGCCTGCTTGATCCCGCTCAGGCTTTTCAGGGTATCCGGATCCTCGCTGCGAATCACGAAGTAGAAATCCGTCCCCTGGCGCGGCAGGACTTCCACGCGGGTGCCGAGCACCCCCTTGCCTTCCGCTTCGAGGACACGCCGCTGGGCTGCGTCGACATCGGCATAGAGGCCAAGTGAAATGGCATTGCGCCAGGCGCCGTCCTTGACCACGAAGGCATCCTTCAGCCCGGCGGCCGCCAGTTCGCTCAATTTGGCCACGGCCGATTCCGCGCTCGGCAGGGGCGGGAAGATGACCCACTGGCGCGTATTCAACGGCACCTCCGTAAACGACATCACGCGCTCCCCTGCCAGCGACTTGAGTTGCTGGCGCACCTGGGAAAACTCATCGCGGTTCAGGCCGCGCCATTCCACGCACAGCACCTGTGCCGCCGCAGCCGGCGCCGCTTCCTGCGTCGCAGGCGCAGACTGGCTGCGCAGACTGAGACGGTCCACGTTCAGCGATGCCGTCTGGACCGCGTTCCCCTGGGGAAACTGGCTGCGCGCGATAAAGAAGCCCGCTACGGCCAGGTTGGCCGCCAGCAATGTCCATGCAATCCATTTCATGAAGCGACCCTCGCGCTCGCCACACAGTCGATGCCTTCCAGCACCAGCGCAGGCACATGTTCAGCCGGCACTCTCAGATGCGACAACACCGTTTCAGCATCGCCTCCGGTCAACAGGCAACGCGGTGCCGAACCGGCCACTTCGGCCAGACGCGCATGCTGCTGCGCGATCGCGCCGCATAGCGCCGCCACGATCCCGCTTTGCACGGCATCGGCGGTGGCGCGCGGAAAGGCCTGCCAGTCGCCCGCCGCATCATCGATCCGCGCCGTTCCCTGCTGCAGCGATTGCCGCATCAGGCGTATGCCAGGTACGATCACCCCTCCCAGGAACATGCCCGCGGCGGACAGCGCATCCACCGTCATCGCCGTTCCGACCGAGACGACCAGTACTGCATCGCAGGTGTGCTGACGTGCCGCAATCAACGCCATCCAGCGATCCACACCCAGTTGCCGGGGATCCTGGTAAGCGTTTTTCACCTCCCCGAAACCCGCTTCGGCCGCAAGCCAGTTCGCAGCGATGCCCGCCGCCTCCAGCCGCGCAGCTATTTGCTGTTCGCGCGCGGCGCCGGCCACGCTGGCGATGAAACAGTCGGTACCTGCCCTCAGCTGCGCAGCCAGGGCCGTCCAGTCGGCATAATCGCAACGGCCCGTCGCATGCCAGTGTCTCCCCTCAACCACAGCCCATTTCAGGCTAGTGTTGCCGGCATCGAGCAACAGGCGGCTTCGGCTCATTGTTTTCCCTCCAGGCGCAAACTGATTTCACCACCACTGTACGAGTTCACGACCGACCGTGCATCGCGCAGCAGAAATGCGCCTGTTTCATCGACCCCGCATGCCACGCCCTGGATGCTGCGCGCATCCGGCAATGACAACGCGACAGCCTTGCCCGCATAGGCATCCAGCGCCTCCCACGCCTCGCGCAGTGCGGCGAACCCATGCTGCCGGAAGGCACGCAAGGCCGCGTCCAATTCCAGCAGACAGTCAGCCAGCAACTGATTGCGTCCCACCGATACGCCCATTTCGGCCAGGTCGACCACGGCCTGATCGACCGCATCGCGCTGCACTTCGTCAAGCCTGACGTTCAGCCCGACCCCCACTATGGCAAAGGCAGCGCCATGCATGTCGCCCTGCACCTCGACCAGGATCCCCGCCAGCTTGCGGTAGTCCACCAGAATATCGTTGGGCCATTTCAGGCGGGCGGTGTGGCGACTATGACGGTTGACCGCGCGCGCGATCGCCAGGCCCACAACCAGACTCAGGCCCGCCAGCGACTGCAGGCCGGTATCGAAACGCCACAGCACCGAAAATGTCAGACTGCCCCCGGGCACCGAGTGCCACC
>JAJZRT010000083.1 GCA_021802595.1 Pseudomonadota bacterium | reverse complement strand
GAAGCGTCTCGCCGCCCCACGCGCGCAGGCAAGTCCAGGAAGGCGAGCGACGACTATGACTTCTGAGCGCGAAGCCTATGTTTACATCCAGCTCCCCGGAACCCTGGAGACAGTGCCGGCGGCGCTGCTCAGGGTGCAGACGCTGCCCGACGGCACGCAGATCGGGCGCTTTCGCTACGGCGATCGCTACCTTCAGCGGCAAGAGGCGGTCGCACTCGATCCGTTCCAGTTGCCCTTGGACAAGACCGTCTATGAGTTCACCCAGCTCAAGGGCATTCCGGGCGCGGTCCGGGACGCCGGCCCCGATGCCTGGGGGCGGCGTGTCATCGAGCACAAGCTCGAACGTGGCGCCGCTGACCTCCAGGAGATCGACTACCTGCTGCATGGCCCGCAGGACGGGGCGGGATATTTGAGTTTCGGGCTGAATGCCGAACCGCCGGCGCCCAAACGTCAGTACAACCGCACGCACCAACTGGCCGAACTGATCGCGGCCACGCAAGCGATCGAGGAGGGCAGGCCGGTAGCCGCGCACGTGCTCGAACAACTCGATCCGGGTACCAGCATGGGCGGTGCGCGGCCGAAGGCCACGATCGAGGACGCGCAAAGCCTTTGGCTCGGCAAGTTTCCCTCCAAGGATGACCGCTTCAATCTGCAGCGTGTCGAATTCGCAACGCTCGACCTTGCGCGCCGCTGCGGCCTGAACGTCACGCAGGCGCGGCTGCAGACGGTCGGCGACAGTGATGTGCTGATGCTGCAGCGCTTCGATCGCGACCACACCGACAAGGGCTACCTGCGCTTCGGCCTCGTCAGTGGGCTGACCGTGCTCGATTGCGGCGACAGCCACCTGGACCGCGAACGCTGGTCCTACCCGCTGTTGGCCGACAACCTGCGCCGCTGGTCCGATAAGCCGGAGGCCGACTGTGCCGAGTTATTTCGGCGCATGGTCTTTAACGCCGCTGTGACCAACAACGACGATCACCCGCGCAACCATGCTCTGCTGCGCAGGCAGAAGGGATGGCGGCTGTCGCCGGCCTACGATTTGGTACCCGCACCGGTGGTAAGCCTGGAGAGGAGGGATCTGGCATTGACCGTCGGCAACTACGGTCGCACGGGCAGCATCTATAATTTACTGTCACAGGTGGGCCGTTTCGGGTTGTCGGCGGAAGAGGCACGCGCGGAGATCGATCGGCTCGTGGGCGTGGTGCGTCACTGGCGCGAGACTTTCTTCGCCTGCGGAGTGACGGCCCAGGACATGGACTACATCGCTCCGGCCATCCTGCCCGAGTGCTTTTTCATTGAGAGGCAGAGGCGGCTCGATGAATAAGGTGGCGTATCCGGTTACAAAGCTCGGCGATGGTTGATAATTGATGCGCTGGAGTATCCTACCCGTCAAACTCGCGCCAGAAAAAGCGCTTAAATTATGACGGTAGAAGTGACGGTATACGTAATAACCAGAATAATAATATCTATATTTTATCTTGGCTTATAGCCGTCAAAAATGATCGAGTGGGAATGATCCAACGTCTGGCAGCGGCTGGCATCTGGTGGCATCAAATATCGCATAACTAAGCGTAAACGTTTAACTTTTAGACTTTTTGTCGGGCATTGACTGGCACCGCTTGGCAACGCCAAGCATGCTTTTTTCATGGCATTACGGATGGTACTATGTGCCTGTGATGCCATGAGTTGCGCTCGATACCATGCCATAGGCCGGTTGTTGGCATGGCATCGAAAATACATAAGTCATTGATAGAAAATTACTTTATGTCGTTTTGAGTAGCGCTTCTAGTCATGGTATTCGAACCCGAACAGGACCGAAGCCATGCTGACCGATACCAAGCTGCGCAACCTCAAGCCGCAGGACAAGCTCTACAAGGTGAACGACCGCGACGGCCTCTATGTAGCCGTCACCCCCGCTGGGGCAATCTCCTTCCGCTACAACTACTCGATCAACGGCCGGCAGGAGACCATCACGTTCGGACGCTATGGCGTCGGTGGCATCACCCTGGCCGAAGCTCGTGAGCAACTGGCGGACGCCAAGAAGATGATTGCCAGTGGCAAGTCGCCTGCGAAGGAGAAGGCGCGAGACAAGGCCCGCGTAAAGGATGCCGAGTCGGTGTTTACGCTTGAATGACGGGCAGGAGGTAGGGATGATGCAAAACGATATAACACGATCCCAGGCGCTCAATGAAGCGCTGAAGCAGCCGAATGGTGCGCGTTTCTATCGGTGCGCTCTTCAGGTTAATCCGTTCGCTTACCACGGTCGCCATGCCAAGCAATCCGCTTTTCAAAGCGAGGCGGACTATAACGCGGCAATCATCGAGGCTTGTCATAGCAATGGTATTGAGGCGATTGCCGTCACAGATCACTATCGAGTCAGCGACTCGTTTGGCCTAATCAGAGCGGCTCGGGCAGCAGGTATTTTCGCATTCGGTGGTTTCGAGGCGGCAACCAGTGACGGTGTTCATTTCCTGTGCCTCTATGACCCTGACAAAGACAACCTGCTGGAACGTTTTATTGGCGAATTTCGCGTGCGCGATCATGCAGCGCTCTCACCGCTCGGCGACAAGAACGGTCTTGATCTGTTGGACTGCGTCCACCGCCAGGGCGGCATCGCGATCGCCGCCCACGTCGCGGCAGACAATGGCTTGTTGGCGACACTTGAGGGCCAGCCGCGTATGAATGCGTGGAAATCCCCTGATCTGTACGCCTGCGCGCTGCCTGGGCCAGTTGGCGACGCTCCGCAAAATGTGCGCGCCATCCTGGAGAACAAGGATGCGGCACATAGGCGGGAACGCCCCGTCGCCATTATCAATGCATCCGATACGAACAGCCCAGAGGATTTGGCTGAGCCACGGTCAAGCTGCTTTATCAAAATGTCGGCTCTGTCGGTTGAGGGCCTGCGGCAAGCGTTTCTTGATCCAGAGTCTCGGATACGCCTGCACAGTGCTCCGCACCCCGAGCCACATGCCGAGTTCATCGCCATGGCTTGGGAAGGCGGTTTCCTTGACGGAACGCGACTGCATTTCAACGGCAACCTGAATGTGCTGGTGGGGGGGCGTGGAACGGGGAAATCGACGGTCATCGAGAGCCTTCGCTATGCCCTTGCCATCGATCCCATTGGAGAGGAGGCCAACAAGGCCCACCAGGGCGTTCTGAAGCACGTTCTGAAGAGCGGCACCAAAATTTCGCTGCTCGTGCGGTCACATCATCCCGCCAAGCATGATTACACCATCGAGCGGACGATACCCAACCCGCCTGTTGTTAAGGACGAGCTTGGTAACGTTCTAAACCTGTCGCCCCTTGATG
The DNA here is from genome assembly GCA_021802595.1 of Pseudomonadota bacterium. The sequence goes on along the minus strand of JAJZRT010000083.1, from coordinate 7,009 downwards.
TGGCGCCGGGCGTTGAGATATTCGGCCAACACGAAATCTCTGAACTGACCAAGAGTCGCGAGAAGCTGACGCTCCTACTAGAGCGATTTGTCGAGCGTGATCCGAATGCCGGCGCCCAGAAAGCGAAATTGCGCCTGGAGCTCGAACGGTCGCGCGGCCGGATCGCTGATGTGCAACGAGAAATCAAGCTGATCGAGGAGCGCCTTAGCCTTTTGCCGGGCCTGGAAGAAACGCAAAAGCGCTTTCAGGACGCTGGGCTGGAGGAACGCCTGAAGGAGAAGAGTCTTCTGGTGCGGGAAGAGCGAATTTTGGTGACCATCAAGGAAAGGCTGGCTCCGGTTGCGACGTTACGCCAGGAGCTGGCCGGGCTCCTGCCGATCGATACGGCTTTCCTATCCGCCAAGGCATTGGAAGGTCTCCCGAACAGTACGATGCTGATCGAGGGGGCAGAGATTCTCGACCGAGTGACCGCGCAACTCCAAACGGTCGCAGGACAGATTGAGCAGACGCTTGCCTCGTCTGACATTGCCCTGTCGGCCTTGCGTAGCCGTTGGGACGAACGCAGGCAAACAGCAGAAGCCACCTACCAGGCCCTCTTGCGCGAGCTCCAGAAATCCAAGATTGACGGCGAGGAGTTCATCCGTCTGCGCCGGCAGATCGAGGAATTGAGGCCATTGCGGGAGAAAAGGGAAACCCTCACTCGGGACTTGGCTGCATACCAGCAGAATCGGCGTAACTTGCTGGATGAATGGTTCAATCTTCAGTCCGCCGAGTATCGTGCCCTGGAAAAGGCAGCCAAGCGTGTTTCCAAGAAACTGGGTGGTCGAGTGCGGGCCATGGTTACGATGGGGGGCAATCGTGAACCGCTCGAAAAGCTTCTGCGTGATGAAATTGGCGGAAATCTTGCAGCATTGCTGGAGCGTTTGAAAAGCCGCGACACCCTGTCACTGCTGGATTTCGCACAACGCTGTCGTGAGGGCAAAGATTCACTCGTCAGTAATTACAGTCTTCCGCCCGCCGCAGCGGAGCGGCTTGCCCAGGCAGGGCCTGATATTTTCATGAGGCTGGAAGAGCTGGAGTTGCCCGCGACAACCAAGGTCGAGCTAAACACCTCGTCCGAAGGGGAGCCGGAAACGTGGCAAACGATCGAAGCTCTCTCGACCGGCCAAAAAGCAACGGCCGTTCTCTTGCTGCTGCTGCTTGAGTCAGAAGCCCCTCTCGTCGTAGATCAGCCTGAGGACGATCTGGACAACCGTTTCATCACGGAAGGCGTCGTACCGACGATGAAGGACGAAAAGCGTAAGCGACAGTTTGTCTTTTCGACACACAACGCCAATATCCCAGTGCTTGGCGACGCCGAGTTAATTATCGGTCTTTCGACCGGCGTTCAGCATGAAACTGTTCAAGGGCGCATCAATGAACGGCACATGGGCTCGATCGATATGAAGCCCGTGCGCGAGATGGTCGAGGAAATTCTTGAGGGCGGTAAAGCCGCTTTTGAAATGCGCCGCCAAAAATATGGATTTTAGATATGACCATGACCCACACCGAATTGCTTGAAATCATCCGCAACGGCGAAAACTCAGGCGTTGAATTCAAGCGTGATGATATTCAGAACCATGACTTGGCGAAAGAACTCGTCGCCTTTTCCAACCTTGAGGGGGGGATTGTCCTGCTGGGGGTTGAGGATGATGGAAGCATCAGCGGCATCACGCGGCAACGCCTCGAAGAGTGGGTCATGACGGCCTGCCGGGACAAAATACGACCTGGGCTGATTCCGTTCTACGAGCAGATCAAAGACGTTGAGCCCGGAAAGGACGTTGCGATTGTGCGTGTTTCACGCGGATTTGATGTTCACACCCTTTGGCATAACAACAAGAACGCGTATTTTATTCGAGTTGGAACCCAGAGCCGCGAGCCAACGCCGGAGGAACTGGGACGGCTTTTTCAGCAGCGAGGCAGCTTCCGTGCCGAACTGCGGCCCGTGTCCGGCGCAACCTTGGCTGATCTGGATATGCGGCGCCTTTCGAATTATTTCGCATATGTGAGAGGACAAGACGCGCCGGCGATCAATGACGAATCCGCATGGAAGACCCTTTTGTTTAACACGGAGATCATGGTCGAGGACGGCATTACCGTTTCGGGCATTCTTCTGTTCGGCAGGACGCCTAATCGATTCCTGCCGCAGGCCGGTATCGATGCCGTGGCTTATCCGGGCGTGGAGAAAGACTATGCGGCCCGTGAAAGGGTTGCTTTGCGGGGGCCTATGTCTCCATTGCTAAACGATGCTGGCGAGATTGTCGAGGCTGGCTTGGTCGAGCAAGCCATTGCTTTCGTCCAACGCAACACGCCGATCGGCGGACAACTTGAGGAGGGTGGCGCGCGCCGCGAGAGCCGTCCGGCCTATCCCGTCGAGGCCATTCGCGAGGCGATTGTCAATGCCCTGGTTCATCGAGACTATTTGCTCTCTAGCACTGATATTGAGCTTTCGATCTATGATGATCGCCTGGAAATCACATCTCCTGGCAGATTGCCTAATGGCATTACTCCGGCGCGGATGCTGACCGGCTGCCGTGCGGCACGAAATCAGCTTATCAAAGACGTTATGCGCGACTACGGTTACCTTGAACATTCTGGCATGGGCGTTCCTCGGAAAATTGTTAAATGCATGCGGGAACACAATGGAACGGAACCGCAACTTATTGAGGATGGGGAGCGCTTCACGGTTCGACTCCTCCGGTGATCCGGGTGGCCGTTGCATGATCTCTTCCGTCATAGGCGGAATACTGTTCTATCGCGCGAAGATTTGACAGTAAATCTGACGGTGGATTCTTCCTCGAAATATCAGCATTCGCGTTTACCGTCACATCCGTGTAGCCTCAGACGGTAAAACCAAACAAAAAGGACCTACAAATAAAGGACGGCCATGCCCAAAAACCTCCGAGATTCCGCTATTCTCAGCCCCGCTGCTGGCACGGCGGAGGGCATCACCGAGTTGCGCCGCCAGGAGGCGCTGCTTAAAACCGGGGCGTTGCAGAACGCGATTCTCAACAGCGCCAACTTTTCGAGTATCGCCACCGACGAGAAGGGCGTCATTCAGATCTTCAACGTCGGCGCCGAGCGCATGCTGGGCTACGCGGCTGCCGATGTGATGAACCAGATCACGCCGGCCGACATTTCCGATCCGCAAGAAGTGATCGCGCGCGCGGAAGCATTAACTGTCGAGCTCGGCACCCCGATTACCTCGGGCTTCGAGGCCTTGGTGTTCAAGGCCTCGCGCGGCATCGAGGACATCTACGAGCTGACCTACATCCGCAAGGATGGCAGCCGCTTTCCGGCAGTGGTGTCGGTCACCGCACTGCGCGACGCTCAAAACGCCATCATCGGTTATCTGTTGATCGGCACCGACAATACCGCGCGCAAGCAGGTCGAAGCAGAGCGGGCGCAACTCTATGTGACGCTGCTGGACAAGAACGCCGAACTGGAGAGCGCCAAGTCCGCGGCGGAAAAAGCCAATCTCGCCAAATCGGAGTTTCTCGCTACGATGAGCCATGAGATACGCACCCCGATGAATGGCGTAATCGGCATGATAGATGTGCTGCAGCAGAGCAGCCTCAACGGCGCGCAAATGGAGATGGCCAACATCGTCCACGACTCGGCGTTTGCCCTGCTTGCCGTTATCAACGATATTCTCGATTTCTCCAAGATCGAGGCCGGCAAGCTCCAGATTGAATCCATACCCATATCTGTCACCGGTGTGGTGGAAGGGGCATGCGAAAACATAAGCCACATGGCCTTGAAGAAAGGGGTGGAGTTGATGCTGTTCACCGATCCGGCTATTCCCGCAGAGGTTCTGGGCGATCCGGGGCGGTTGCGCCAGATACTGATCAATCTTGCGAACAACGCCGTCAAGTTTTCCTGCGGACAGCCGCGGCGAGGCAAGGTGTCGGTTCGCGCCCTGTTGGCTGAAAGCACATCTGAGCAGGTAACGCTGGAGTTTCGCATAACCGACAACGGCATCGGCATGGATGAAGAAACCCAGGCCCGGTTGTTTTCACCGTTCACCCAAGCCGATTCTTCCACCACCCGGAATTTCGGCGGGACTGGACTGGGGCTGGCCATTTCTCGCCAACTGGTAAACATCATGGGCGGCGAAATCACCGTGCATAGCGAACCGGGTAAAGGCTCGCTGTTTGGTGTGCGCATCCCTTTCGCGTTGCTGTCAGAACAGCACGATGCAGGTCGGGATTTATCCCGACCTGTCGGGTTAAAACCCGACAAGCAACTGGTCGCGGGGCTGTCTTGCCTGGTGGTCGGTCCAGATGGCGTAGCCGACGATCTTGCCACCTATCTCGCCTATGACAAAGCGCTGGTTGAGCGAGTGCCGGACTTGGCGGCTGCCCGTGGATGGATGGACAGCCGTCCATCCGGTCCATGCGTAGTGGTCATCGACACCGCAGGCAGAAAACCGCAACTGGATGAGCTGCGCGCCGTAGCCCGCACCCACCCGGAACACGAAGTCCGCTTCGTGGTCATCGGGTGTGGGCGGCGGACGCCGCGTTTTGAGGGCGCCGATCTCGTGTACGTGGATGCCAATGTACTTACCCGCAGTGCTCTGCTGAAGGCGGTGGCGATTGCGTCCGGTCGAGCTAAAGAACCTAACCGGGAAGTTCTGCCCGATGTCAAAGCGACACACCCGCCGCTGTACCGCGAGGCGGCGCATCGGCAGGGCAGCTTGATTCTGGTCGCCGAAGACAACGAGATCAACCAGAAAGTCGTCCTGCAACAGCTCATGCTGCTCGGGCATATCGCAGACACCACCAACAATGGCCGTGAGGCACTGAAACGCTGGCGGAGCGGTGATTACGCCATCCTAATCACCGACCTGCACATGCCGGAGATGGACGGTTACGCGTTGACCGCCGCCATCCGCGCCGCCGAAGCCGGCAAGCCCCGCATGCCGATTGTCGCCTTCACCGCCAATGTGCTAAAGGGCGAAGCCGAGCGCTGCCTCGCCATGGGCATGGATGATTACCTGAGCAAGCCGGTGCAACTGGCTGAACTGAAAGCGATGCTGAAGAAATGGCTGCCGATTGTTACTTCTGATCCGATACCAGCCGAAACTGCATCAACTGAAACGGCGCCACCTGCACCACCCACTGCCGAAGCGTCCGCGACGGTTGACGTAAATGTGCTAAAGGCATTGATCGGCGGCGACGAGGCGGTGATCCGCGAGTTCCTGCATGACTTCCGTATCAGCGCGGCCAGGGTGGCGGCGGTGTTGCGCACTGCCTGCAAGACGGGCCAGACTGCGGCTGCCGGTGCGGCGGCGCACAAACTCAAGTCCTCGGCCCGCTCGGTGGGCGCGCTGGCGCTGGGCGAGCTATGCGCCGGAATGGAAAAAGCGGGCAAGGCTGGCAACATTAAAGCCCTGACGCTACTGTTGCCCGGGTTCGAGGAGGAACTGGCTAGCGTTGAACATTACCTTGCGGGCTATTGAAATCACAATGGACTAACCAATTATCATGCGAGGCTGCCAAAACGGTGAATAATTCCACAATCAAGATTCTGGTGCTCGATGACGAGCCGTTCATGCTCAGGCTGCTCGGTCAAATACTGGCAAACCTGGGATACACCTCGGTCACTACCTGCGACAACGGACGGGCTGCGCTGGAGTTGGCCGATAGCCCGGACAGCCGCCCGGATCTGATTCTGCTGGATATCAATATGCCGGAAATGGATGGGGTCGAGTTCGTGCGACACCTGGTTGGGCAACATTATTCGGGCGCGCTCATTTTAGTGAGCGGGGAAAATGAACGTGTGTTGCAGTCCGTCGGGAAACTGGTGCGGGCGCATAAGATCACGGGACTCGGTCATCTGAGCAAGCCCTTCACGCCTGAGCGGCTGGCGGCGTTGATTGATAAGTGGGCGCCGCCAGCGCAAGGCGCCATCAGGGCGGCGAAAAAAGTTTACGGTGCAAATGAGTTGCGTGCGGCCATCGCCAACGGCGAGCTGATCAATTATTGCCAGCCCAAGGTGGCACTTGCTACCGGTGAAGTCATCGGTGTGGAGACCTTGGTGCGTTGGCGTCACCCCAAGGATGGAATGGTATTCCCTGACCAGTTCATTGGCATCGCGGAACAATATGGTCTGATCGACGCACTGACCCGAACGGTGCTGAGCGGCGCGCTGGACCAAGCCAGGATCTGGCAGGATGCGGGGCTTAGCTTGCGGGTAGCCGTTAATTTGTCCATGGACAACCTGGTCTCGCTGAATTTTCTGGATTACATTGTCGAGCTCACGACCAAGGCGGGTGTACCGCCGCAGCAGATGGTGTTGGAGGTGACGGAAAGCCGCTTGATGCACGACCAGCGCGTACCGCTTGAAATTTTGACTCGACTGCATCTGAAGCGCTTTCGCCTATCAATCGACGATTTCGGTACCGGGAATTCTTCCCTGGCCCAGTTGCGCGACATTCCTTTCGACGAACTCAAGATTGATCAAAGCTTCGTGCATGGTGCCTGGGCCAATAATACGCAGTGTGCGATGTTTGACGCCAGCCTGGGCCTGGCAAAACAGCTCGGGATGGAAGTTGTGGCGGAAGGGGTGGAGGATCAGGCTGACTGGGATTTTGTGCGCCAGCGGGGCTGCGACCTGGCCCAAGGCTACTTCATTGCCAAAGCCATGCCAGCCGAGGATATACCCGCCTGGCTGGTCGACTGGGAAGCGCGCCGTCCAGAGGTAAACCCAATAACTACTCTACCAGGGGAAAATTGAAAGGGCTGGCATCTTCAACAACGATGCTGTCCTCACCTCAGCACTTCTCGATCGCCTGCTGCACCACGCAGAGACCGTGCTCATCGATGGCAAAAGCTATCGTTCAAAGGATCAGGTCGAGATCTGAAACGCCGGCAGCTTACGCCCCCCTCTCAGCACCCCAACGTATCGCCACATCCCCTCCAGCAATTTCAGACCGGCTGAATTTCAGCATGTTGGCTCCGGCGGCCAC
>JAJZRT010000082.1 GCA_021802595.1 Pseudomonadota bacterium | reverse complement strand
CTTGGCGCCGCGGTAGAGGCGCGCGAACTCGTCGACGGCGACGCGGGCAAATTCCGGCGTATAGAGGTGCAGCGGCACCTCCTTCACCCGGCCCGGATCGTCCAGCCGCTCCTTCAAGCGTTGGACGAAGGCGGCGTCGGCCACCGGGTCGTAAATGATGCGCCCGACCTTGTCGAGCGACGACCAGCCCTGCAGCGGAATCAGGAAGGTCCACGGCCCCTGGGCGCGATTGAGCCGCTCGGCGATGAGCTCGGCGGCCCGGCGCAATTCCTCGGCCGTGGTGCGCACCTGGACGCGCAGCGCGTCCTGCACGTACTGCGGCCGCTCCCGGGTCCGCTCCAGCATGTCGGCGCGGCCGCCGTAGGACAGGATGTCCAGGCCGCAGGGCGCCAGCACCATCGGGATGCCGGTGTCCGCCGCCGCCGTCAGCCGCGCCGGTCCGGGATCCCGGTTGCCCTTGAACAGATGCTCGATGATGCCGCCGGTGCAGATGTCCAGGACGCCGTGGAACACCCCGGAGCGGATCATCTCCTCCATGGCGCGGTCGCCCTTGCCCTGGGCGTGGCAGACCACCGGCGTGAAACCGGCCGCCTCCAGCATCCCCAGCGCGGTCTGCACCGCCATCTCGCCGAAGCCGAAGGAGGAGATGGCGACGCAGGGCTTGTCGAACTTGATCTCGGTGCCCTGGCTCATCTCGACCATGCCGCAGATCGCGCCGACCGCGTTGATGATTTGCGCCTTGAGCAGAGGATTCATCTTGACGATGTCGAGCACCGTGTGGTGCATGGTGATGTCGTGGGTGCCGACGTACTTGTCGATGTAGGCCGGGTGCGCCGCCATCGGCGAGGCCATCAGCTTGGGCAGGCCGAAGGGCAGGCGCTTCATGATCGAGGTCGCGACCAGGCTGGAGGTGCCGCCGCCGATGCCGATGATGCCGTGCAGCCGGCCGGCGCGCAGCAAGTCCTCGACGATCGCCGAGGCCCCCGCGATCTGGTTGTTGGTCGCGGTGTCGCGGTCGGAGCGGTACTTCTCGCGCACCACTTCGATCGCCAGGCCGCCGCGCCTCGCCACCTCCTCGGTGGTGATGTCGCCGGCGAAGGGCGGCACCTCCTCCATGCTGAAGTCGAGCAGGATGGGCTCGTGCCCCCGGCCCGCGATCAGGTCCTTGACCAACAGGATGTCCTCGCCGCGGGTGTCCAGATTGCAGACGATGACGATGCTTTTCTTACTCATGGCTCGCAGCTTCCTTCGTTATTCCAGCGATCATGCCTAGCGGCACTGTAATTACGGAACGTCGAATCTCGCCAGCAAAGATGCTGACGGGCTCAATTGAACTGGCGGCCACCGTCGACGATCAATGTTTGACCGGTAACAAAATTGCTGGATGGGGACACGAAAAACAATAGAGCGCCTATCAGGTCATCCGTCTGCTGTGCTTTCTTTATCGCCCCTCGATTGACCCCATAGGTCGCCGCGTCCTCGATCAACCTGAGACTGGCTTCGGTGAGGGTGAAGCCGGGAGCGATGGCATTGACACGAATACCGTAATCGCCGGCCTCTCTGGCCAAAGCTCGGGTCAGGCCAATGACGCCCCCCTTCGAGGCGACGTAATGGGCCCAAAGCGGCGAACCGCTGTAGAACGTCGCCGAGGCGATGTTGACGATATTGCCGCCGCACACGCGCATGTGCGGAAATACCGCCCGCGCGCAGAGCCAGGGGCCCTTGAGGTTGACCGCCATCACCGCATCCCACTCGCTCGGGGTGATCTCGAAGAACGGCTTGCGCGCGATGTTGCCGTAGAGTCCGGCGTTGTTGATCAGCGCGTCGATCCGCCCCCAGCGTCCGGCAACGGAATTCGCCATCCTCGCGACAGAATCCGCATCGGCGACATCAGCAGCGACCGCCATCCCTTCCCCACCCCGAGCGACGATCAGCTCCAAGGTAGCGGATGCACCTTGAAGGTCGCAATCTGCAGCACATACATGGGCTCCCGCCTCGGCTAGCGCCAAGGCAAAGGCCCGACCCAGCCCTCCTCCCGCACCCGTGACTATCATCACTTTTCCGGACAAGCTCGCTTCAGACATGGCCGACCTCCGATACCGCACGCTGAACCTCTGCCATCGCTCTCCTAGCCATCTGCTTGCCTCGCTCAGTGAAAAACCAGCGGTCAATTTGCTGCCCGAGCCATGCCACGTACTCGGCGAGCGGTTTGCCGAATTGAATGTGGTGGTAATCAACTCCGACGGGCGTGAAACGCCATAATTTATCTGCGTCCTTCACCAAGGAATCCTCCTGTGAAAGCGACTCCGTCCGTGTGTCGTGTCCATCGATGATGAGTACGATCTTCTCAAGCTTGCGCGGGTCGTAGTTGACGGCAGATAATATTTCCGTGGCTATGCGCACGCTCTCGATCTCATGGAGCCGCCGCAGCGACTCATCCTCCACGGTGGGGCCATACGCTCGCTCTTGATCTTCCTCGGGGATCGATTTCCAGCCGACGTCATGCAGAAGAATAGCGGGTATAACCACATCTGCATCGGCGGTCGGATACGAAAGAAGCAATTCCCGCGCATGCAGGTAAGCCAGTGGCACATGGATGTCGTTGAAGCGAGAATTCCAAAACTCGCGCGCATGCAGGTAGACGGTATAGTGCTTTTCATTCATATGCGTCGCCCCCTAGACCGCGGGTTTCGTTTGCCTGGGAAATCGTTTCGACTTCGATAAGTCGGGTGAGCTTTCTCATCGGACCATCACGCTGTCGAAAGATAGATGGTCTTCAATTCCAAGTACGCTTCCAGGCCATAGTGGGATTTTTCTCGTCCAAGCCCGCTTTCCTTGTAGCCGCCGAAGGGCACCATATTGTAAGAACGATGAATGTCGTTGACCCACACCGAGCCTGCCTCAAGTTCCTCCGACACGCGCAGCGCCACGGCCAAGTCGCTGCTGAAGACGTAGCCGGCAAGACCGAATGGCGAGTCGTTGGCCATTTCGATGGCCTCGGACAAGGAATCGAACGGCATCACCCCAACCACGGGACCAAAGGTTTCCTCTCTCATGATCTTCATGGCCGGATTCGTATCGACGAGCACCGTCGGCGGGAAGAAAAAACCACGATCATAGCCGCCGCCGGACAGGCGTGTACCCCCGGCCATCAGTTTCGCGCCCTTTGCAAGCGCGTCTGCGACATGATCCACGCTGGTGCTGAAGATCTCCTCGTTGACCATCGGCCCCAGATCACAGCCGGGATTCAAACCGTTGCCGACCTTTAATGCCGCCGCGCCCATGCCAAAGCGATCGATGAAGTTCTGATAGACCCCTCGCTCGACGTAGATCCGGTTGACCCGATAGCAAAACTGCCCGCTGTTGGCAAAGGAATGCCTCACCAATGCTGGAACGGCGACATCGAGATTGGCATCTGCGCACACGATCGCTGCGGACTGGCCGCCCATCTCCAGGGTGATCCGCTTATTGGTGGCAGCCGCCATGGCCGCGATACGTTTACCCGCCGGACTGCTGCCAGTAAAGCCAATTTTCCTCGGTGTCGGGTGCTCCACAAGCGCCCGGCCAAGTTCCCCGCCGGATCCTGTAAGTGCATTGAATACGCCTGGCGGATAGCCCACCTGAAAAAACAATTCAGCCAGTAAAAGCGTCGTGAGCGGCGTATCGGAGGCGGGTTTTGCGACTACGGTGCAGCCGGTCATCAGCGCCGCGCCCAACTTGAAAGTAAGCAGCGTAATCGGATAGTTGAACGGAGCAATGGCGACCACAACGCCCATCGGCTCTCTGACGACCAATACCCGTTCGTGTTCCTCGTTTATCATCGGGATCTCGCCGCGCAGGCGAAGCCCCTCTTCGGCGAAGTAGTCGAGCAAGTCTGCAGATCGCTCGATCTCCACCTTGGCGCCGGCAAGTGGTCGTCCCAATTCCAAAGTGAGCAGACGAGAAAACTCGTCGGCCCGATCGCGCAACCGCTGTGCGGCTGCGTGCTGCAACTTTGCTCGCCGGGCCATCGACACCTTGCGCCAATGTCTGAAGGCACTTGCCGCCGAGACTATGGCCTGATCTGCATCCTCGCCATTGCCGACCGGTACCCGATCGACCGTTTCGCCCGTCGCCGGGTTGACCACCGGCATCGTCCGCGCTGTGGCTGACGGCCGCCATTTTCCATCGATGAAAAATTCCATGCTGGTTCCTTGCGCTACGGTGCAGGCTCTTGGCGGACGATGTTTTCAGAAGTTCGCCATCATCTCTTTCATGAAAATGGGCAGGTCGATTCGACCGGTAGGCGCCAAGATTCTGCTGTGTTAGTCCGTCACGTACCTTCCTTTGAAAAAGACATTGCAGGTGTCAGCTTCTGGACACGATACTTCCGACTCGTCACCCTGCGGGGCTTACCTGCGAAAGAGTCTCGTCATCTGGTCTACAAGGTAGTCGGCATCGGCATCCTTCCGTTTCGGGGTGTACTTGGCCTGGCGCGCCTGCACCCAGATCACGTTCTCCGGAAAGGGCAGGTCTCGATCCACCACCCATTCCATGTCCTGCGGTACACCGAAGTGCTTCTCGACATTCAGTGCGATACGGACGAGTTCGCGGATTTCCTCGTCTTCCAGACAGGGCATCTCCTGAAGATGCAAAGGAACATCCGCTTTGATGGTGCCGTTGCCCGTCGCTACGACCCACTTGGTTTTCTTGCTCAGCTTGCGTTCGATGTCCAGATTCGCTTTATTGACAATAAAGTTATCGGGAGTGATGTCGCCGCTCACCACGCTTTCGCCCAGGCCCCAGTTGCCCTCTATGACCACGTTGTCTTCGTCGCCGTTAGTCGGGACAACGGTCAGGACCACGCCGGCGCTCTTGGCGTTGACCATCTTGATGACGGCAACACCGATGGGCGCCTTATCCACCGGCATTCCCTTTTCCAGGCGGAAGGCAATGGCTCGGGTATTGAATGTACTCTCCCAAACCTCGAGCACTCTGCGCGTCACTTCCGAACTGCCCCGGACATAGAGGTAGGTCTCCATCTGACCAGGCATGCTCACCGAACCGCTCGAGCGAACAGCTACGGGCAATTCCGTTTCACCACAGCGGCGGCAGAGCGCCTCGTAGTTTTTCTCGATTTCTTCGGCCATAGCCTCGGGCAGCGGCGTTGCCGCGATCAGATCCTTCACCACCCGACTAGCATCCATCTGCCTCTGGATACTTTTCTTCAGCTCATCTCCCTGGGAGGCAAAATAACTTTCGATACGCTTGCCTAGCCCGGTCACTTGCATGTACTTCTCGAAACCATCCACCGAAATTGCGAATCCCGGGGGGACACGCATCCCGAGCTTGGTCATCTCTCCCAGGTTCGCGCACTTCTTCCCGACGAGCTCGAGATGCTCCTGTCCAAGCTCTTCCAGCGCGTAGATCCACTTCTTCGCCATCATCGCTCTCCTGATCGCTGCAGAAATCGAGGCGGGCCGTTTACCCGGCCCGCCGATTCGCATCTACTTGTCGAGAATATAGAGAGCGCCCATGTTGGCATCCAGCCGGATCCGCTGGCCCGTCCTGATTTGCTGAGTTCCGACAAACACGTTCATCAGCACAGGAATGCCGTATTCGCGGCCGACGATTGCCGCGTGCGACAACGAGGCACCCCGATCGACGACCACCCCTTTGATAAACGAGAACACCGGTGTCCAGCTCGGAGAGGTTGTCGCCGCAATCAGAATTTCACCTGGCTGAACGTCCGCCAGTTGATCCTCGCTCATGATCACGCGCGCCAGTCCCTCCGTCACCCCTGGAGAACCGCAGGTGCCGTGCAGATCGGCCTTGAGTTCCGGCCTGACCACCGGCATTGAACCCACCACCACCTTCAAGGCTATCGGGTCGTTCGACTTGACCAGCACACCCATCGCTTGGTCCATGTCAAAGCCTTCCCTCAGGATCACCGGCGGATTCGGCGTCTTGCACCACTCCTGCCATTGCGCACGGCGAGCGGCCACAATAGGCCTCAGATTGAATTGATCCGGATTGATGGCCGCTTTGCGGATCTCGTCCGGAATGATGAAGAAGATGTCCTCTGCACTATCGATGGCGCCGCCACCGGCAAGTCGCCGACCGAGCGCCAGTGCCGAGCGCCGCATCATGGCGTGGGTGTAGAGGTCGAGGTAGTGGTCGTGCTCCTCGCTGAACACGCCAGACTTCTGTGCCAGTCGAAGCAAGGTGGTAAACCAGCCTCTTTGTTCTGGCGCCACCTTGGCGAGAACCTCCTTCTCGGCGGCTTCCCGCTCCTTACTGACCTTTTCACGCTCAGCCTCGAGATTGAAGCCGCCGCCTTTCACCAGGAATTGCTTGAGGTTGGTGAGCGGAGGAGCTGGATCCTCAATCCAGGTGGGCAGATTCATTTCGGACATTCGCTGCATGCGCCAGCCGTCTTCGTTCAGGAACGCCCGGAAGGATTCCATGAAGGCATGTCCGTTCGGTGCCGCCTCGATCTTGGCCACGATATCCTTGGGCTCGCTATGCAGAATGACCTCCGCCAGTCCCAACTTTGACGCCTTCTGGGAGAATTCCCATATCGTCTTGTCGACTTGAAGCACCTTGTTGTCGAAGCCGGTGATGAGCTTGTGGAAGAGCGGATGGGTGTCATCGATACCCAGCAGCTCGCGGCACATGTTCTCGAACAGGATGTAGGCCGTGTACGTGCCGTACATCATGTACATGTGCACCTCCCACATGCGCCGGCAGACATTGATCGTCTGTTCGAAGTTATCGAGGACCTCGATATTGCTGGCTTTATCCAGATCGAGCTTTTTCAAGCCTTGATAAAGACCCAACATTTCGTCGAGCTGGCTGCGCCAAAGACCGTCATAGTCGTCGATAAATGGCCGGATCGCGACGCGAAAGCGCTGCTCGCGTTGCCGTTGCTCCGCTTCGGTTTTGACCAGCAGCAAGGTCAGGTAGCCGCCGCCGTTTTTGAATCTCCAGTCCCAGCCCTTGACGGTAGGCAACGAAAGCATTTCTGCACCGTACTGCATCCCGTGTCGGCAGAAGTTGATCCAGAACCAACCGAACAGCGGGGTCCACGGCGGAACGGAGTGGGTACCGTCGAGAAACCATGCGGGCGATTGGGCCAGATCGGCCTCCTCGTCGAATTCAAAGCCTGGAACCGCCGTCGATAGTTTCGCCGCGCGATGTTGCACATTGACGTTCGCCATCACTCCCTCCTTTTCTGGTTTGCTTCGAATTCCAGCACGTCGGCTTGAGCAGCGTCCGTGTTGGCGTCTCCTACAACCTTTTGTGTTGGTGCGCTACAAGGTGTTAATTTTTCGGTTCAGCCCAACTCCTCAACCCGGACAAATATGCCGTAATTGCTCAGACAATCTGCTTAGCCAGCCCTACTTGCTGATATAATTCATGCCAATTGAGACGCTGCCGAATCTCTCGGAATGCCATCAATAATTGGCATTTCTCGCGCATCCTCGCAAACATAAGTTAATATGTTCATCAGACAATCTATTCGATGTTAGCTAAAATATCCATCACCCGCAATGCTTCCCTGGCCAAGGCGATCGTTCATGAGATCGCTCGCCTGGTGGCAATCGGCAAGATCAAACCGGGCGACAAATTCCCTTCCGAGGCCATCCTGGCGGAACAATTGGGAGTCGGCCGCTCGTCGATTCGCGAGGCCTTTCGCGTGTTTCAGATCCTCGGCGTGACCGAAGCGAAGCCGGGCCGAGGAACTATCCTGGTCAATACGGCGCCGCTGTTTGCGCTGACGGAGTGGTCCGAGTTCACCAGTACCGACCTGATCAATGACATTGTCGAAGCACGCCTTGTCCTCGAACCATTGATTGCCGCAATGGCGGCGAGGCGCGCCAATGCGGCCGGCATTCGTCGTATTCGGGACACAATCGAAGCGGGCCGCAAAGCAATTGGTAACGAGGCCGCCAGCATCCAAACGTCGTTGGATTTTCACACCGCGGTCGCCGACGCCAGTGGCAATCAGACGCTCCTGCTTGCAACGCTCCTGTTGCGCAGCCTCTACTTCGAGTCGACACGTTTCTCGCGTCGTCATCCAGAGAATTACACGACCTTGCTGGAGGACCACGAGAAAATCTTCGCCGCGATCCGCGATCACGACCCGGATGCGGCCATGGCCGCCAGCGAACAACATATGCGGCATGGTCTCAAGATCGTTCTTGATTCCCCCGAGGGGACCGACGCCGACATGAAGCAAGAAGCTGCGGGACGCAAAGCGCAGACGCGACGCCCTCGCAAGAACCGAGAGGCCTGAAAACGCCCTGGCCTTACCGAACGCGCCCGGCCGCTCATTCGATATCACGCCGTAGGCGCTCACAAGACCACTCCTGCGCCGCCACCGGGCATGGACTCGACGAGGATTTCGGCGATATCGCGAACCTGCTGGGTCTGAACTCCGCCGTCCTCCTGTCTCGCTGCCGCCTTGCAACCGTCCTCGAGCATCAACAGGCAAAACGGGCAGGCAGTGGCAAGCACCGGCGCCCCGATTTCGCGCGCCTGCCTGGCGCGAATGATGTTGACGCGCTGATCCGGTGGCTCAATCGCGAATGAACGCCCACCGCCACCGCCGCAGCAAAACGACTGCCCGCGAGTGCGCTTCATTTCGGCAACGGTCGCACCCGCAGCCGAGAGGACCGCGCGGGGCGCAGCAAATTCTCCGTTGTAGCGACCGAGGTAGCAGGGATCGTGGAAGGTAATGGTGCCCGCCTCGCTCTTCTGCAGTTGAGGCAGGCGACCAGTTTCCATCAGCTCCGCCAGCAACTGGGTATGATGCGCAACCTGGTAAGTGCCACCGAAATCCGAATATTCATTCTTCAGCGTGTTTACGCAGTGAGGGCAGGCACTGACAATTTGCCTGAACGTCCGGGCATTGAGCGTCTCGACATTGGCCGCCGCCTGCATTTGGAAGAGATAATCGTTGCCGGTGCGGCGTGCGACGTCGCCCGTGCACTTCTCGTCGTCGCCGAGGATGGCGAAATCCACCTTTGCCGCACGCAGCAGGCGCACCAGGGAGCGCACGACCTTCTGCGCACGCGCATCCAAGGCTGCAGTACAGCCAACCCACAGCAGCGTGTCGGTAGCCTCTCCAGGCTTGAGCACGCGAATATCGAGGTCGCGGCACCAGTCCAGACGGGAGAATCTAGTCCCAGCCCAGGGATGGCCTCTTTGCTCTATCGACAGCGTCGCGCCCGAGATTCCATCGGGAACGCTTCCGGCCTCCATCGCCAGATACCGGCGCATGTCAATGATCTTGGGCACGTGTTCGATGAACAGCGGACAGGCCTCCATGCAAGCGCGGCAGGTGGTGCATGACCAGATCGTTTCTTCCTTGATGGCATTGCCGATCAATGCGCCGCCGGTATCATCCCCATTTCCCCCGTCCCGTTGCTCCCAAAGATGGTCGCGTAAATTCATGATCAGCAGCTTCGGGCTCAACGGCTTGCCCGAGGCGTAGGCTGGACACATTTCCTGACAGCGCCCGCATTCGGTACAGGCGTAGAGGTCGAGCACTTGCTTGCGGCCGAGCTGACTGATTTTCGAGAGGCCGAGCGCCGGCTGTTCGAGATCGGGCGTGGTGAGCCGTCCTGCCGGCTGGAGGTCGCGCAAATAGAGGTTGGGAATACCAACGAACACATGAAGATGCTTGGAGCCTGGAATGTAGATAAGAAAAACCAGAATGGCCAACATGTGCAGCCAGGCGAATGCCGTCGCGCCGACTTTCGCGGCCGGCCCGGTCATGCCCAGCCAGCGAAGCAGTGTCGCCAGAATTGAACTGACCGGTCGCCACGCCGCCGAAGGATCACCGCCAACGAGGTAACAGGCATTCTGAAGGAGCAGACCGATAGCGACCGCCGCGACCAAGCCAAGGATGATCCCGGCATCGGCTTTGTTAGATCCCTCGAAGCGCGACGGCACCAGCACCAAACGCTGAAAAGCGGCCATCGCGACAGCGACCAACAGCAAGGTCGCGAAAATATCCTGCCCGAGTGCGATCCAGGTCGATCCTCCGATCATGGCAAGCGAAAACAGCGGTGAAACGCCCGCGCCGAACGTCTGTACTACGGCTGTGAGAAGAAACAGAAACCCGAAAAACATCATCATGTGCAGCAGCCCGGCGTAAGGCTTTCGCAGCAGCCGCACATGACCTAGTATATTGACCAGTACTCCCCATGCGCGCGGGGCGAATGGTTTCAGTCGCGGCTCGGCTGGCGCAGCCAGCAGAGGACGCGCCAGACGTCCGAAGCGGAGTCCCGCAACAACGAGCGCCGCAATAACGACGGCGAACCTCAGGGATATTTCGATCGGCATTTCAGCTTGGCC
>JAJZRT010000081.1:757-10371 GCA_021802595.1 Pseudomonadota bacterium | reverse complement strand
GGCCAGCGACGGGGCCGGCATGGCGCCGAACTGGTAGTGGACCGGTCCGCGCATCGGCATCGCTTCGGCCACGAGCGGGAAGCTGGCCAGCGACGAGGCCAGGGGCAGCATCGGCATGCCGGAAAGCAGCTGGAGCGCACGGCGGCGCGAAAGGGAAACGGATTCTGTCATGAAGGCTCTCCTGGTTGGATTTGTGGAACCCGGCCGCCGTCGGGCCGGCAGCCGGGAATGCGCAAAATCTATCAAGCCGCCATGACAATGAAATTACGCGGGTATGGCCCTTTCGAGCAAATCCGGACGATGGATGCTTGCGTTCCGGAGTCGCCTCCGTGAAATATCTTAAGCGGCGGCAGCCCCGGCCCCAAGTCCGGCTGCCGACGAAGCCAGAGGACAAAACTGTTACACTGGAAAACGAAACGGATTGCGCGGGCGAAGGTGCTGGAAACCGCGCCAGGGCTTGGGGAGCGAAGCGAGTGGAACACTCGTCTTTCTCGCCATTTCGCCCCGGGAGCCCGCGCATGCGTTGGCCCTACTTCCGGCGGGCTTGAAAATTCTCCCCATCACATCAAAATAAAGCCAGTAATCTAGGCTTATTCCGGCTATGGCAACCAAGCGAGAAGGCACTACCCTACTGGAACCGTCTGCGGCGAAGATAAAGCCGCCCCCCTTGTACAAGGTTCTGCTGCTGAACGACGACTACACCCCGATGGAATTCGTAGTGCATGTCCTCAGGAAGTTTTTCGGCATCGACCAAGAACGGGCGACACAAATCATGCTCAAAGTGCATACTGAGGGTGTGGGCGTGTGCGGGGTCTATCCAAGGGATATCGCGCACACCAAGGTCGAGCAGGTTGTGGATTTCGCGCGGCAGCATCAGCATCCGCTGCAATGTACGATGGAGGAAAGTTAGATGATTGCCCAGGAACTCGAAGTCACGCTGCACATGGCGTTCATGGACGCACGGCAGAAGCGCCACGAATTCATTTCGGTGGAGCATCTGCTGATGGCGATGCTGGACAACCCTTCGGCCGCCGAGGTGTTGCGTGCCTGCGGCGCCAACATCGATACGATGCGCGACCAGCTCGGCAAGTTCATCGAGGAGCACACGCCCAAAGTGGCGGGCGAGGGCGAGGTCGACACCCAGCCGACGCTGGGTTTCCAGCGCGTGATCCAGCGCGCCATCCTGCATGTGCAGTCGTCCGGCAAGAAGGAAGTGACCGGCGCCAACGTGCTGGTGGCGGTGTTCGGCGAAAAGGACTCGCATGCCGTGTACTTCCTCAGCCAGCAGGGCGTGACGCGGCTCGATATCGTCAATTTCATCTCCCACGGCATTACCAAGACGCCGCAAAGCGAGCCGGTGCGTCCGGAGGAAGCTTCGGAAGCCAACGCCGAGGCGCCGGCCAGTTCGCCGCTCGACAGCTTTGCGCAGAATCTGAACGCCCAGGCGCTGGCCGGCAAGATCGACCCGCTGATCGGGCGCGACCAGGAGCTCGAGCGCGTGATCCAGACGCTGTGCCGCCGCCGCAAGAACAACCCCCTGCTGGTCGGCGAGGCCGGCGTGGGCAAGACCGCGATTGCGGAAGGCCTGGCGCGTCGCATCGTCGAGAGCTCGGTCCCCGACATCCTCGCGCAGAGCACGGTGTATGCGCTCGACATGGGCGCCTTGCTGGCCGGCACCAAGTACCGCGGCGATTTCGAGCAGCGCCTCAAGGGGGTACTGAAGCAGCTGTCCGACAATCCCAAGGCGATCCTCTTCATCGACGAGATCCATACGCTGATCGGCGCCGGCGCGGCGTCGGGCGGCACGCTCGATGCCTCCAACCTGCTGAAGCCGGCGTTGTCGTCCGGCAACCTGCGCTGCATCGGCGCGACCACGTACACCGAATACCGAGGCATTTTCGAGAAAGATCACGCACTATCGCGGCGTTTCCAGAAAGTCGACGTGCCGGAGCCGTCGGTCAATGAAACGGTGGCGATCCTGCGCGGCCTGAACTCGCGCTTAGCGGACCACCACGGCGTGAAATACACGGCGGCGGCGCTCTCCACCGCGGCGCAGCTGTCGGCGCGCTACATCAACGACCGCCACCTGCCCGACAAGGCGATCGACGTCATCGACGAGGCGGGCGCGGCGCAGCGCATCCTGCCGAAGTCGAAGCAGAAGCGGACCATCACGCCGAAGGAGATCGAGGACATCATTGCCAAGATCGCGCGGATTCCGCCCAAGACCGTGTCGTCCGACGACAAGAATTCGCTGAAGACGCTGGACCGCGACCTGAAGGCCGTGGTGTACGGCCAGAATGCGGCGATCGACGCACTGGCGACGGCCATCAAGATGTCGCGCAGCGGGCTGGGCAACCCGCAGAAGCCGATCGGCAACTTCCTGTTTTCCGGCCCCACCGGGGTCGGCAAGACCGAAGTCGCGCGCCAGCTGGCCTATGTGCTGGGCGTCGAGCTGATCCGCTTCGACATGTCCGAGTACATGGAGCGCCATGCGGTGTCGCGGCTGATCGGTGCGCCGCCGGGCTACGTCGGCTTCGACCAGGGCGGGTTGTTGACGGAAGCTGTTAACAAACATCCCTATGCCGTTGTTTTGCTGGATGAAGTCGAGAAGGCTCATCCGGACATTTTCAACGTGCTGCTGCAGGTGATGGACCATGGCACGCTGACCGATACCAACGGGCGCAAGGCCGACTTCCGCAACGTGGTGCTGATCATGACCACCAACGCAGGGGCGGAAATGCTCAACAAGGCGACCATCGGTTTCGCCGGGTCGCGCGAAAGCGGCGACGAAATGGGCGAGATCAAGCGCATGTTTACGCCCGAATTCCGCAACCGACTGGACGCGATCATCCCGTTCGCGCCGCTGACCGAGCCGGTCATCCTGCAGGTCGTCGACAAGTTCCTGATGCAGCTGGAAGAGCAGCTGCACGAGAAGAAGGTCGAGGCGGTGTTTACCGATGCACTGAAGGCCTATCTTGCCAAGCACGGCTTCGACCCCCTGATGGGCGCCCGCCCGATGGCACGCCTGATCCAGGACACCATCCGCAAGGCGCTGGCCGACGAGCTGCTGTTCGGCAGGCTGGCGCACGGCGGGCGGGTGACCATCGATGTCGACGCCAGCGAGAAGGTCAGTCTGGAATTCGAGGAGGCAGTGCCGGTGTAAGTTCGCAAAGGCGAAATTACCCATAAAGATTTTGCATGGGTGGTCGTAAGCCGTTCCAGATACAGGTGCGTTCTGGCCGGGCTTTCCGCTTCATTCCGATGAAGGCGTGAAGTCCGCAGCCAGTCCGGCACTTGCGCCTCATCTTGATCTGGAAAGGACCTCCATGAAGCTGTTGCACCTCGCACCGCATATCGCTGCCCTTACGCTGGTTAGTTTGTTGCCTGTCAGTGCCTATGCTGCCGAGGCTGGCTCGGGCACCGCAGTGTCCGGCGAAGACTTGACGGCCGCGAGCGAGCGCATTCGTCAGACCGGCGAGAAGATGCGCGAAGACCTGAAGAAAGCGCGGGCCCGGCTTGAAGTCCAGAAGGCGGAGGAAGCGCGTCAGCAAGCCGAGCGCAAACGGCAGGAGGAGTTGGCGCGCCAGCAGGCCCTCAAGGAAAAACAGCAACGCGAAGCCCAGCTGGCGGCGCAGGAGCGTGCCCGGCGGGAGGCCGCCGCCAAGGCGGAGCAAGCCGAACGCCAGCGCCAGGAAGCCCTGCGCGCGAAGCAGCAGGAGGCTGCCGAACAGGCGGCCGCCAAGGCCCGTGCCGCCGAAGCGCTCAAGGCGGCGCGCGCATCGGTCGGGGTGCGGGCGTTCGGGGATGATCGGCAGGCCGCCAAGGCCCGCGCCGCCGAAGCGCTCAGGAAAGCGCGCGAATCGACGGGCGCGAAGGCGTTCGGGGACTGACGCTCTGTCCGCTTAGGGAAGCGCTGTACAAGTTGATTCCGCTCATGGTTCGACAGGCTCACCACGAACGGAATCAACAAGTTGCCGTTCGTCCTGAGCTTGTCGAAGGACTTGTTCAGCGCTTCCCTAGCAGAAACAAAAAGCGGCGCCAGAGGCGCCGCGAAAAACCCGGTGTGGCAGGAGGAGGAGCGCCTGGGGATCTAACCCCTACCGGGAAATCTACAAGGGAAATCCACTCAGTCCGAATATAGGCCAATGAACAGCGTCAGCCATCGGCACATTCATCCAGTCTGACGTAGTGATTTTGAATTACGGCGCGAATGCTTTTTTCTTTAGCCGGCTCCGGCACGCGCTTCGACAACTTGCTCAATGCGGGCGAATCCCGCACCATACCGGCCATTCGACGAATCCCGGAGTGCTGATGAAAAGCCAGTGCGTCTCCCTCGCTGCCGCCTTGGCCGTATCCATGGTGCTGTCAGCCTGCGAACAGCCGGCCACGTCGCTTCCGGACGCCGCTGCCAAAGCGGGGGGCGGGATCGCCAGCGAATTCGAACTGGACCGTGCCATGGCGCGGCTGGGCCCCATGAATGCGGCCGACTCGGCCGCGGCCCGTGGCAGGGTGCTGGAGGCCCTGGTCGACCAGCATCTGGTCAGCCGGGCTGCCCGCGATGCCCAGCTGGACAAGGCCCCTGAGGTTGCGCTGGCAATGCAGCAGGCGCAGCGCCAGGTACTCGTGGAAGCGTATATGGAGCGCCTGTTCAAGGATATGCCGCAGCCCTCGGAGGCGGAAATCCAGGACTACTACACCCGCCATCCCGAACTGTTTGCGCAGCGCAAGGCATACCGCGTCCAGGAACTCGAACTGCAGCTGCCCGCGGGGCGCATCGCGGAGGTAAAGGCGCAGTTGAAGCAAAGCCGCAACCTGTCCGACTTCACCGGCTGGCTGGGTGCGCAGGGTATCACCGCCAGGTCGGCCGAGGCGGTAAGGCCGGCGGAAAAGATCCCGGCCGTCATGCTGGCTCAGCTGGTCAAGATGATGGAAGGGCAGGTGGTCGTGGTGCCGATGGACGAGAATCGCATCAGCGT
This sequence comes from Pseudomonadota bacterium, assembly GCA_021802595.1. Next base: position 5,395 of record JAJZRT010000081.1, on the reverse strand, counting down.
GCTGCAATTGCTGGGCAGCCAGGTGCAGCCCGTGTCGCTGGACCAGGCGAAGGCTGCGATCGCCGGCCTGATCATGAGCGGGAAACGCAAGACCCTGCTGGATGCCGAAGTCCGCAAACTGCGTGACGCCGGCAAGATCGAATATGCCAGCGGCTTTGCCCCGGCGCCCGCGAGTTTCGCCGTGCAACCCGGCCAGCCTTGAGTCCGACAGGATTCTCGTTGTCGGCCGTGGCACGGCTGCAATAAGCATGCGTTACCCTGGAGCCTGGAACAGAATTTGCCTCATTCGAACGACACTTTCCTGACAAGAGCACTGACATGACCCTCATTCATCCCGTGATACTTTCCGGGGGCTCGGGCACCCGCCTGTGGCCGCTGTCCCGTGCGGCCCTGCCGAAGCAGCTGCTGCCGCTCGCCGGTGACCGGAGCCTGCTGCAGGACACTGTCAGCCGATTGGCAGACATGCCGGAAATGACCGCACCGCTGGTGGTATGCAACATCGAGCACCGCTTCATGATTGCCGAGCAGATGCGTCAGATCGACACCGCGCCGCGTGCAATCGTGCTGGAACCGGTGGGGCGCAACACCGCTCCGGCCATAGCCGTCGCCGCGCTGATGCTGTCGCGCGACGATCCCGATGCGCTGATGCTGGTATTGCCTGCCGACCACCTGATCGGCGACATCGACGCCTTCCATTCCGCGATCCGCATTGCAGCGCAGGCGGCGCAGAAGGGCCACCTTGCCACGTTCGGCATCGTCGCGGCCACGCCCGAAACCGGCTACGGCTACATCCGCAAGGGTGCGCCGCTGGCGGATGCCGCAGGTGCGCACCAGGTGGCGGCCTTCGTCGAGAAGCCCGATCAGGCCACCGCGCAGCAATATGTCGAATCCGGCGAGTATTTCTGGAACAGCGGCATGTTCCTGTTCCGTGCGTCGGATTTTCTCCAGGAACTGCAGGCGCTGCGGCCCGACATCCTGGACGCCAGCCGCGCCGCACTGGAGGCCGCCACGCTCGACCTCGATTTCGTGCGGCTCGATCCGGCTGCGTTCGAGGCCTGTCCGCCGGAGTCGGTCGACTATGCCGTCATGGAGCACACGCGGCGCGCGGCCGTGGTGCCGGCGGACATGGCCTGGAACGACATCGGCGCCTGGTCGGCGCTGTGGGAGGTGGCGCCGAAGGACGAGCAGGGCAATGCCATTCGCGGCGATGTCATGCTGGAAAACGCTGCCAACAACTTCGTCCGCGCGGAAACCCGCATGGTCGCCCTGCTCGGCGTGTCCGACCTGGTGGTGGTGGAAACCGCCGACGTCGTGCTGGTGGCAAACAAGGACCAGGTGCAGGACGTGAAGAAGCTGGTCGATCGTCTGAAGGCCGAGAAGCGCTGCGAGCACCTGGTCCACAAGCAGGTCTACCGGCCGTGGGGCTGGTACGAGGGCATCGACGAGGGCGAGCGCTTCCAGGTCAAGCGCATCATGGTCAAGCCGGGCGAGAAGCTCAGCCTGCAGATGCATCACCATCGCGCCGAACACTGGATTGTGGTGTCGGGGACTGCCAGCGTCACCTGCGGCGAGGAGGTCATGCTGCTGACCGAGAACCAGTCCACCTATATTCCGCTCGGCACCACGCACCGGCTGGAAAACCCCGGCAAGATCGACCTGCACATGATCGAGGTGCAGTCGGGCACCTATCTCGGCGAGGACGACATCGTCCGCTTCGAGGACATCTACAAGCGCAGCTGAGGACACAAGTGCCGAATTGTTTTTTCGGCAGCGCCTGCCAGGACGTTGTCATTCACTTTCTCGCGGATTACACTCCTCCCCGTTTCAACTTCGGAGTTCCTTCTGTGAACAGTTCCAGTAGTCGATCTTGCATCGGCCAACCACAGGCAAGGTAACGCGAACATCACATTTCGCCACTACCTTGCCAATATGGCGGGTAGTGGCATAGACAGCCGGTTCTCGGCTGTTTTGCAACTTCCCTTTTTGATCTGACAGGTGCCGCGATCTGCGGCACGGATTCGGCAGAATGCTCCATCGCGTTCTGCCAGGAATACGCATGTACTTCAAATTCATTCATTTTCGTCAATGGATGCTCGTCATGGGAGCGTCTGCCATGTTGGGGTCTGTTCCCCCCAGACTCTGCCATGCCGAATCAACACAGACCGAGGACTGGAATGTCAAATTTCAGGCTACTTATGTTTGGCAGGACAAGCTGCCATTCTCGGCGGCCTACTCGGGTCCCAATAGCCTGACGACAGACAAGGAAAGAAGCGACTCCTTCACTGCGACGGCTGCCCTCGGATTTCGTCCGTGGGCTGGCGGCGAGTTCTATTTCGATCCAGAGGCTGCGCAAGGCATACCGTTGTCCGGCCTCACCGGTCTGGGCGGATTTACCAATGGCGAGATCGCGCGTACTGCAGGCCCCACGCTCACCGCTTACCGTGCGCGGCTGTTCCTGCGCCAGACTTGGGGCATGGGCGGCGACCAGGAAGCCGTCGAGTCGGACGCAAACCAGTTGGCTGGGATGCTCGACAAGCGCCGCTGGGTATTGACTGCAGGAAACCTGTCGGCGCTCGACGTGTTTGATGGCAATGCCTACAGCCACGATCCGCGCACCCAGTTCCTCAACTGGTCGCTGATGACGTATGGGGCCTACGACTATGCCGCTGACGCACGCGGCTACTCGTGGGGTATCGCACTGGAGTGGTATCGCGATACTTGGGTGGTGCGGGCTGGTCGTTTCATTGAGCCCAAGAAGCCGAATCAACAAGCGCTCGATCCTCATATCTTCCTGCACTATGGCGATCAGATCGAGGTTGAGCACGCTCACGCCATCGGAGGTCAACCCGGCAAGGTGCGCGTCCTCGCCTTCCGCAACCGTACCAGGATGTCGCGCTTCCGGGATGCCCTCGATTTTGCGACCAGCACGGGGGGTACACCCGATATCAACGCGGTGCGCACAGGCGAGCAAGTCAAGTACGGGTTTGGCCTTAACCTTGAACAAGCGGTATCGGCCGATGTCGGCCTGTTTGTTCGTGCAAGCTGGGCCGATGGCGGCACCGAAACCTACGCCTTCACCGAAATAGATCACTCAGTCTCGGGCGGTGCGATGATCAAGGGCAGCGCATGGGGACGCGGTCAGGACACCATGGGCATCGCCCTGGCGCGTAATGGCCTGTCCAGGGTGCATCGCGACTACCTTGCCGCTGGCGGCTTGGGCTTCTTTATTGGCGATGGCCAATTGAATTACCGGCCCGAAACCGTGCTTGAAGCGTTCTACAACATGGGCGTAGTGAAGGTGGCGTGGGTCACGCTCGATTGGCAACGCATCCGGAATCCTGCTTACAACGCTGACCGAGGCCCGGTCGACGTGGCTTCTGTACGGCTGCACACGGAATTCTGAGAAAGCACGATGGACTGTCCGCCCAGATAGCCACCGCCCTGTTTTGTTCGGGATGGTGGCGACAAGGAGAAAAAATGAACTTCACCATCCTGAAAGAGTTTTTTGCGGGATTCCTGCGTACCCGTCATCTTGCCCGCCATTTCCGCCGCCTGGCGCTGCTGGACACGCTGACACAGACGGGCGTCAGCCGCGAGGTCCCGGCCGATCTTGCCAGGATGCTGGTTGCCGCTGCACGGAGCACTCCGGAAACGCTGCTCGATCAACTCGACAGCCATGACGATGGCCTGACCGAAGCCCAGGCGGCGGGCATTCGCGCTCGCGTGGGGCCGAACGAGATCGAGCACGAGAAGCCGCTGCCGGCGTGGCTGCACCTGTGGCACTGTTACAAGAACCCGTTCAACCTGCTGCTGACACTGCTGGCCGTCATCTCCTACCTGACCGAGGACATGAAGGCCACCGTCGTGATTTCCACCATGGTGGTGCTGTCGACGCTGCTGCGCTTCTGGCAGGAGGCCAAATCCAACAGGGCAGCCGATGCGCTCAAGGCCATGGTCAGCAACACCGCCACCGTGATCCGGCGCGACATGTCCGAGGATGCCATCCCGGTGTTCGAGCGGCACTTCGGCGCCCATAACGTGCGGCCGGCCCCGCGGGTCGAACTGCCCATCAGGCAACTGGTGCCGGGCGACGTGATCGTCCTGTCGGCGGGCGACATGATCCCGGCCGATTGCCGCGTCTTCACGGCCAAGGACCTGTTCGTCTCGCAGGCGGCCATGACCGGGGAATCAATGCCGGTCGAGAAGTTCACCGAACAGCACGATGCCGGGGCGATCAACCCGCTGGAACTGGACAACATCCTGTTCATGGGGACCAACGTCGTGTCCGGATCGGCCACGGCCGTGGTGATCACGACCGGCAACCGCACCTATTTCGGCGCGCTGGCCAGCCGCGTCACGGCCACCGACCGCGCGCCGACCTCGTTCCAGGCCGGCGTGAACAAGGTGAGCTGGCTACTGATCCGCTTCATGTTCGTGATGGCGCCCCTGGTGCTGCTCATCAACGGCTTCACCAAGCACGACTGGATGGAGGCGCTCCTGTTCGCCTTGTCCATCGCAGTCGGCCTGACGCCGGAGATGCTGCCGATGATCGTCACCTCCACGCTGGCCAAGGGGGCGGTGCTGCTGTCGCGCAAGAAGGTCATCGTCAAGCGGCTCGACGCCATCCAGAATTTCGGC
>JAJZRT010000081.1:0-747 GCA_021802595.1 Pseudomonadota bacterium | reverse complement strand
CCTGACCCAGGACAGGATCTTTCTCGCGCGCCACACCGACATCTGGGGCGAGGAATCGGATGACGTCCTGCAGTTTGCCTACCTCAACAGCTATTACCAGACTGGCCTGAAGAACCTGCTCGACGTGGCGGTGCTGGAGCATGTCGACATCCACCGCGAACTCAATGTCGGCAGCAACTACCGCAAGGTCGACGAGATCCCCTTCGATTTCACCCGGCGACGCATGTCGGTCGTGGTGAGCGAGCGCGAAGACCATCACGAGCTCATCTGCAAGGGCGCGGTCGAGGAGATACTCGCCGTGTGCACCACGGTCCGCCATGGCGACGGGGTCGAGCTGCTGACACCGGAGCGGCTGGCACGGATCCGGGATGTGACCACTGCGCTTAACGAAGAGGGCTTGCGCGTGGTGGCCGTGGCCGTCAAGGAAGTACCGCCGGAAAAGGATACCTATGGCGTGGCCGACGAAACAGGGCTGACCCTGATCGGTTATGTCGCCTTCCTCGACCCGCCCAAGGAGAGCACGGCGCCGGCGCTCCAGGCGCTGGCCGGGCACGGCGTGGCGGTCAAGGTGCTGACCGGCGACAACGAACGGGTCACGGCCAAGATCTGCCGCGAGGTGGGGCTGGAGCAGCGCGGCGTCCTGCTCGGTTCGGACATCGAGCGCATGGACGATGCGGAACTGGGCGCGGCCATCGAAGCCGCCAATGTTTTTGCCAGGCTCACGCCCGCGCACAAGGAGCGCATCGT
>JAJZRT010000080.1 GCA_021802595.1 Pseudomonadota bacterium | reverse complement strand
GATGTCGCCGGGCTTGGCCGGAGTATCGGTGGCCAGCACGCCATGATAGCTGACCACCGCCTTGAGCGGCTCGCCGGCGCGCGCCATGTTGAGCACCACGCCGCCGCCGAAGCAGTAGCCCAGCGCGGCCATGTCGCCCTTTTTCACGTTGGGCTGGTGGGCGAGGAATTTCTCGCCCGCCTGAAAGCGTGCCAGCCTCAGCGCCGGATTCTTGTTTATGGCGCCCGACAGTTCACCGGCCTCCTTAGGGTTGTCGGTCGTCTGGCCGTTGCCGTACATGTCGACCACCAGCGCCACATAGCCTGCGTCGGCCAGCATGTGCGCCCGCTTGCGTGCGTAATCGTTGGCGCCCCACCATTCGGGCACCACCAGCACACCGGCACGCTTGCCCTTGACCGCATCGTCGTATGCCAGGAAGCCCTTCATGACCGTGTCGCCCGCCTTGTAGCTGACATCCCTGCCCACCACGGCGGCAAGGGCGGATGAAGTGAAAAGCAACAATGACAGGGCAAGTGCAGTTTTCATGGGCGTCTCCAAGATTGATCGATCGCGCCTGGCGATCGGGTTGGCGGTCCAAAAGCATACCGCGCCCGATGCAGCAATAACAACCGCGTAGCGACAGCGGCCATGCGCGGAGCCCCCACACGGGAGACGCAGCGTTAAACTCGGTGGACCCGCACACGCCATCCCGCCATGACCGAACCCATCCGCCTTGCCAAGCGCGTCGCCGAACTGCGTGCCTGTTCGCGCCGCGAAGCCGAACTCTTCATTACCGGCGGCTGGGTGCGGGTGGGCGGTGTGGTGGTCGAGGAACCCCAGTTCCGCGTCACCGATCAGCGCATCGAAATTGACCCCCAGGCCGACCTGTCCCAGGCGGCACCCGTCACCCTGCTGCTGCACAAACCGTCTGACCATGACCTCAGCGACGGCGACCAGCCCACACCGCAACTACTCGGCCCCGCCACCCTGTGGAGCGAAGACGCTTCCGGCATCCGCCCGCTGAAAAAGCACTTTGCCCAGTTGACCTTGTGCGTGCCGCTGGAACCCTCCGCCAGCGGCCTCGTCGTCTTCACCCAGGACTGGCGCGTCGCACGCAAGCTGACCGAAGACGCCGCCACGCTGGAACACGAAGTCATCGTCGAAGTCGCCGGCGAGCTGCCCCCGGACGGCCTCAAGCGGCTGAACCGCGGCATTCCCTACAAGGGCCGCATCCCGCCCGCCATCAAGGTCAGCTGGCAAAGCGAAAACCGCCTGCGTGTCGCGCTAAAGGGTGCCCAGCCCGGGCAGATCGCGCACCTGTGCGAAGCCGTCGGCCTGCAGGTGCTCTCGATGAAACGCATCCGGCTGGGCCGCGTTCCGCTGGGGAGACTGCCGCCGGGTCAATGGCGTTATTTGCGTGTAGATGAGCGGTTTTGAGGGGACTGGTTTCGGCCGAGGCTGTGTGAAAACTTCCGCATCTACGGTTATCTGAATCGCATTCAACCCAGCCGGCGCCTGAAGCGGGAAGCGCAAAACAATGTCGAACTGAGTCGAGCTGATGTGGCTCACCGGCGACTCGCTCCGCACTTCAAGGCCATTGCCGGATTTCGGCGTGACTACGGCACGGGCACCCGCAATGTTGCAGACACTTCGTGGCGACATGCCACCAGCTCAATCTGTTCACCCAAGCCATCATTGCCATAGGTGAGCAAGTTCAAGGCGGTCAACAATCGCGGCAAGAACTTCACGCTCCACAGGCTTGAGCAGCGGATGAGGCAGATCGATGACAGTATCGAGCTCCATCTGAATGCATTGGACACGGCTGACCAGACGCAGCCGGCGGAAGCCGATCTGGATGTTTGGCTGGCGCACTACAACGGCGAGTGCACGCACCAAGGTAAGATGTGTTGCGGACGCACGCCTCTTCAAACTTTGATCGCAGGAATGGAGGCATGGCAGGAGAAGGTCAAAAACTTCAACTGACCTGACAATCAGGCACCGTCAAAACGGGACAACTGTCAGATCATGTCTGAACTTCGACAATTGAAATCATCTACAGCCAAGCATCAGAAAATCGATTCCACTGTATCCCCTACTTAGGGAAGCGCTGAACAAGTTGCCGTTCGTCCTGAGCTTGTCGAAGGACTTGTTCAGCGCTTCCTTAGGCCAGTATCATGGAATCCAGCCCACCGCCCAGTAACGCGGCGGAATCAGTTGGTTTCCGGCATCAACAAATACTTTGGTCGCTTCGGCACGGTTGAATATCTCCGGATAAACGCCATTGAGCAGCGCGGCAAGCGCCAACAGGGTTAAAACCGGTATCCCCACACGTACCAGCCGCGAAGCGGGAACAATCTGCGTTGTACCCCGGGCATATACACCAAGTGCCCACCCTGCGATTAATGCCAGCCAGACTTGTGTATACGGAATGACAATGACGCCATCCACCATGGATTGAACACTAGCGGCCAACAAACTGGCGGTCAGACATACCAACAGGAGGCTGTGTGAAACAGCCAATCGGAGCAAACCGGCCAGCAAAACGATCAATCCCGAAGCAACAGGCAAGAGGAGCGCCAACGTGGCTGGTATCCCCCATTCAGCCGCCAATTGCAGCAGCGCATTGTGTGGATGGGCACCGAAGCCGTTGCGTATGGCTGCTAAATGCATGGGGCCGATACCCAACCAGGGATGTGCCACAATCTGCATCCATGCCAGATGCCACAGCGCGCCGCGGCCGCTCAGGGTTGCCAAATTGGATAGGCGATCTTCAATCGAGGCATCCTGCCCCAACCAGAGTGGGATCCACACGAACATTAAGACAAACAACAGTACGCCAGCCATGGCCGCCAGTAACTGAATTCGTAACCAGCGATGACAGGCATGCCAAGCCACCAGCGCCAGAGCCCCAGCCGCCGCACCCAATGCCACCCACGTTCCGCGCGTCCCAGAAACGATAATCAGCATCCACCATACCGACAACAGGACGTACAGGCCCCACCACTGTATGCGTGACACATCGCGCTTTAATAAAGGATACCCCAGCAACGGTACTGCCATGCTGGCGACCTGGCCGAAGAAACGCCTGTTCGAGAATGTGCCCTCAAACAGCATGATCGTATCCAGATGGCCAACTGCAATGAGGGCTGCCAGATAGCTCGCCATGAGCTTCAGTGCGATCACAACTGCCAGCGACACGACGAGGCGGATCGCCCAAATGTCGAATTGGATCATGCCCCGCCTGGCCTGCTCGCCCAACAACAAAGCCAACCCGAGCAGCAACAACAGCGTCGCCCATTCCAGCGCTGCATAGCGTGGATACGACGCGGCAGCGATAGACACTAACCCCAACCCCCAAGCCCAAGCCAACGCCCACCTAACCCACCTGGGCAAGTACGCAACGGATCGCACAATATCCTGATGCCAGATAGTCAGCGCACCCAGTGCCGTCACGCTAAGCAAGCCGATCTGCTCAATACGATGCTGGTCATACCAAGCCAAATCTGCATTCCAGTCCGCTCCGGTGGCCATCAGAAGCATCAAGCCGGTGATCAGTAGTGGTGTAACGAGAAAGCTCATGGTGCCGTTTTCATCCATATACCCGGAAAACAAAAGCCCCTCCACAAGGGAGGGGCATTCTCCGAGTCAGAGTGGATTAGGTGCCCACACCGGTCTTGGACTTGGTGCAACCCGTGTTGGTAAATTTCCAAGTCATGCTGGTAGCACCCGAGGTGTCGCCGTCCAGATCCACCGTGCAGCTACCGACGGCCGCAGTACCCACCAAATGGAACCGCACCGTCGAAGCAGAAGGAGCACTGAGGGTCAATGCCGCAGTGGGCGGGGCCGGCAGAGCAGCAATACCCAAATTAGTGGCGGTCACGCAATTCGTGGTGACGCCAGAATTTTCCTGTGCACACTGCGCAACAGCCAGTTTGGTCGATTCAATGGACATGATGTTGTCCTGCCACTTGGCACGTGTGACATAGTCCTGATAGGCCGGAATCGCGATTGCAGCCAGAATACCGATGATCGCCACGACGATCATCAGTTCGATCAGGGTGAAACCTTGTTGTGCTTTACGCATTTCAAATCTCCTTAAAATTGGGCAGGTTGAACACGAGCCTCCCGTGTCTGGAGCTATAACGAGCAGCAGCCGTGCCAACTTTAGGGGCAGGCCATGATTTTCGCCGGCGCTACGCGAAAATGCCCGTCTATCCTCGAATTCCGCCGCTTCTCGCTTTATTCCACGGACCTTTCCGGCGGACTTTGCCGGGACCACGCGGGCCATGCATGACCCGCCATGGCACGAGATGACATTTTTCGTCACCCGGGCTATACGTATAGTGGACTCCCACCCACACTGCACGAGCCCCCGCCCCCCTGACCGCGCGTGCACGGTTACAAGCCGGAAACATTCGGATACGACCTGTTACCGCCCGGATATCGCACGGATAGATTTGCCTGCTTGAATGGCGTCAGGTGAACAATTCCTGCTCACTCCCCCTATAAGGAAACAGACATGACCTCCACCCTTTCCAAAGCATTTTCCGCCGCCCTGCTCGCCTGCGTCGCCACCGGCCTGTCCGCCAGCGCGCTGGCGTCGTCCGAATGGGCACAGAAGCACCCGCGTCGCGCGGAAGTCAACGCGCGCCTCATGCACCAGAACCAGCGCATCCGCCACGAGGTCAAGGAAGGCGACCTGAGTCGCGCGGAGGCGGCCCACCTGCATCAGCAAGACCGGCAAATCCGCCACGAAGAACGCAGCATGGCGCGCGAGAACGGCGGCTACATCACGAAGGCCCAGCAAAGGGCTCTTAACCAGCAGGAGAATGCCGTCAGCCGGCAGATCGGGAAATAAGCCCGCCAAGCATCCTCGCCCCACACGGCCGAGGCGCCAGCGCTGCGGAAATGAGAAAGGCCCCACCGCGTGGTGGGGCCTTTGATGATTCTGGTGGGTCGGGCGAGATTCGAACTCGCGACCAACGGATTAAAAGTCCGCTGCTCTACCGGCTGAGCTACCGACCCGGGGATTTGACTTGAGCCTGTGTGGCAGAAGCCCTATCCGCGAAAGCCCGAAATTATAGCCGAAGCCCGGTTGGCTGGTAAAGGGCTGTGACGGTTTTTTGGTACACCAAGCATCATCCCTCCGCACGCATCATCATGGCGTACTGCACTTTCATGGTGGCCGCGCTGCCGAGCACGATGGCGACGAAGGTGAGAATGGAGCCCAGTGCCAGCGTGGAGAAGCCGGTGACGCCCTGGCCGATGGTGCAGCCCATGGCCAGCACGCCGCCGAAGCCCATGAGGATCGCGCCGACCAGGTGGTTGACGAAGTCGCGCGCGGAGGCGAACCACTCGATGCGGAAGCTGCGCGAAATCAGCGACCATAGCAGGGAGCCGGCGATGACGCCCGCCAGCGCCATGACGCCGAAGGTGAGCAGGGTGCGGGCAAAGCCGCCCGCCACGTAGCCGAGGGCCTGGCCCATGGGGTTGATGAAGGTGAAGGACTGCGCGGCGAGCGGACCGGCGGCGGCAGGCCGGACCGCGTCAACCGGTGCGTATAGTTCCCAGTCCTGCACGTAGGCCTGCAGCGACAGGATGTCGCCGCCGGCATCCACCTTGATGTTGCTGCTGACATACCAGGCAGCCAGCACGGCGAGTCCGACGACGAGGCCGCCGAGGATGTTGTCGAAGCTGCCACGGAAATCCGCCGACATGAAGGCCCAGATCAGCAACAGGACACCGATGACGCCCCCCATCACGATACGGCCGGTGGCGACCTTGTCGCCGAAGAGTATCGCACCGAGGTCCTGGTTGGTGGAGAGCGCGACCGCGGCCGGGTGGGTCCACGGATAGAACAGGGTGGAATACAGGGTCTTGTCGCTGCCAGGGAAAGGGTTGACCATGAAATAGGCGATCAGGCCGATGATCCCCAGCACCATGACCGACTTGAGGTTGCCGCCGCCGATGCGGACCAGGGTCTTGTTGCCGCAACCGGAGGCGAGCGTCATGCCGATGCCGAAGAGGACGCCGCCGACCCCGTTTTCCAGCCAGACAAGACTGTTCTGGCGGTAGGGCGGGAACGTGCCGCTGAGGTTCACCAGGCCGGCTGCTTCCAGGGCCGTGACGCCCAGCACGCCAACGGCGATGGCCAGAATCCAGGCACGCAGGCGCCCGGTGTCGCCCATGTTGACCCAATCGGACACTGCGCCCATGGTGCAGAAATTGGTCTTGTTGACCACGGCCCCGAGGATCAGGGCGATCGCGAAGGTCGACCACAACAAGAATGATTGCGCACTTGCAAAATTTGCGTACGTCATGAATCTACTTCCTCCTCTCGATTGGGGACGCGGGGAATGCCGCCTGTTATCCGGTAAAGAGGCGAATCTTAATGCGTCGGTGCAAAAACCAGGCTGGATAATAAATACCATTTAGACAGGGAGACGCAAGGAGGCGCCGTCAGCCCCCTGCGGCGGTAACGCCCGGAAGGCCAGGCGCGTGGCCGGGGCGGCACGCCCACGTGCCGTTCAGCCTGCGTCGCGGGCGTAGCGTGTCGGATCGGGAATGCCTGCGGCGAGGAATCCCTCGCGCCGCAGGCGGCAGGAATCGCAGCGGCCGCAGGCCAGTCCTTCGTCGGTGGCCTGATAGCAGCTGACGGTCTGGGCATAGTCGACGCCCAGTTCGATGCCACGGCGGATGATGTCGCCCTTCGACAGGCTTTGCAGCGGCGCATGGATGTGCAGTTGCGCGCCCTCGACGCCGGCCTTGGTCGCCAGGTTGGCCATGTGCTCGAACGCCGCGATGAATTCGGGACGGCAATCCGGATAGCCTGAATAATCGACGGCATTGACGCCGATGAAGATGTCGCGCGCGCCGAGCACCTCGGCCCAGGCGAGCGCCAGCGCCAGCATCACGGTGTTGCGTGCGGGCACGTAGGTGATGGGAATGCCTTGGGTCGGGCGCTCGGGGACGGCGATGGAATGGTCGGTCAGCGCCGAGCCACCGATGTCGCCCAGCCCCAGGCGAATCACCCGGTGTTCCGCCGCGCCCAGACTCCCCGCCACGCGCGCGGCGGCGCCGAGCTCGGCGGTATGGCGCTGGCCGTAATCGAGGCTCAGCGCATGACAGGCATAACCGGCTTCGCGCGCAATCGCGAGCACGGTGGCGGAATCCAGGCCGCCGGAGAGCAGGATGACGGCGGGTTTCATCTGCCGGGAGAGTTACCCCACAGGATCTTGTGCAGCTGCACCTGCATCCGCACCGGCAGGCGGTCGGCGAGGATCCACTCGGCCAGCTGCGCGGGCGGCAGTTCGCCCTGCACCGGCGAGAACAGGACGGGACAGATGCGGTCGAGCTGCTGCGAACGGAGGACCTCGCGCGCCCATTCGTAATCGGCGCGGTTGGCGAGCACGAACTTGATCTCGTCGTGCGGGGTCAGGTGGGCGAGATTCTCCCAGCGGTTGCGCGCCTCCTCTCCCGACTCCGGCGGCTTGATGTCGACGATGCGCGACACCCGCGGGTCGACCTTGCTGACATCGAGTGCACCGCTGGTTTCCAGCGACACCGAGTACCCCGCGCCGCACAACGCGGCCAGCAGCGGCAGGCAGCTCTTCTGCGCCAGCGGCTCGCCGCCGGTGACACACACGGTCGGCACGCCGTACGCCGCCACCCGCGCCAGCAGCGCGGTGAGGGGAACGGTTTCGCCGCCCTGGAAGCTGTAGGTCGTGTCGCACCAGCGGCAGCGCAGCGGGCAGCCGGCCAGACGGACGAACACGGTCGGCAGACCGGCACGGCTGGTTTCACCCTGCAGCGACAGGAACACCTCAGTCAAACGCAGCGTGGCGCTTGGCGCATCCGCTTCAGCACGCGGCGGATCCGGGTCCTTGGAGGCCTGGGCGCCATGGCCGTCACGGCCTGCCCCTTGCGGGTGGAGGATCAGGGTGTCGGACACGACGCTTATTTCTTGAGCGCACCCAGACGGCGCGCGGCCAGCTGGGCCGCCGGGGTACCGGGATGCTTCGCCACCAGTTCCTTGAGCGTCTTGCGCGCACCGGCCAGATCATCCAGCTCGATCTGGTTGGTCGCGATATTGAGCAGCGCATCGGGCACTTTGGGGCTGTTGGGATAAGCGGCCACGAGTTTTTTCTGATGCGTCAGCGAAGTCTTGTAATCCTTCAGCGCGTAATACGAATAGCCGATCCAGTATTGCGCGTTGGCTGCCAGCGCACTGTCCGGATAGGCCTTGAGGAAGGCCTGGAATCCCGCAATGGCGGCGGGATATTTGGCGTCGCGGAACAGCGCCAGTGCGTTTTCGTAGCTGCGCGATTCGACCAGCGGGTCGGGCTGCTGGGCTGTGGCCGCGGCCGGCGGCACGGCAGCCGCATCGGCCGCCGGCGGTGCGCCGGCTGCGGCAGGCGCTTGAGCCGCGTCGGCCGCCGGCGCCGGTTTGGCCGCCTTGGCGAGATCCGAAAGACGCTGATCGAGGTCGGCATACAGATCGTTTTGCCGCTTGCCCAGGGTATCCAGCTGGTTCGCCTGGACCTCGATCTGGCCGCGCAGGCGGGCCACCTCGGCCTTCAGCGCCTCCAGCTCCTTCAGCAGGTCCAGCATCGGCTGGTTCTGCTGCATTGCCGCGTCCAGCTTGCCGAGGCGTGCGTCGAGCGCGTCTACCCGCTGCTGCAGCGCCTGCTGCTGGCGGGTCAATTCCTCATCATTGCCGAACAGCGCCGCCTGCGCCGGCTGGACCAGCGCAAGCAGGGACGCTACAAGCAGGCCGTAACGCCGGACCAGGCTCATTTCTCGTCGCTATACACGATATCGGTGCGGCGGTTCTCGGCGTACGCGGCTTCGGTATGGCCTTCGTTGCGCGGCTTTTCCTCGCCAAAGCTGATCGCTTCCATCTGCGCATCCTTCACGCCCAGCACTGCCAGCGCCTTGCGCACGGCTTCGGCACGCTTCTGTCCCAGTGCCAGGTTGTATTCGCGGCTGCCACGCTCGTCGGTATTGCCCTGCAGGGTGACGTGCAGTTCAGGCTTGGCTTTCAGGAAACCGGCATGCGCCTCGATCATCGGGCGGTACTCGTCTTTCACCGCGAAGCTGTCGAAATCGAAATAGACGCTGCGCTTGAACAGGGGGCTGGACGGGTTCTTGCGCGGATCGCCGGCGTCGCCCATCGCATTGCCCGCCACCCCGCCGCTGCCCACGCCCGTGGTTTCGGTGCTGGTGGTTGCCGTGCCGGTTTTGCCAGTGCTGTGGTCTTCGACCGTCGCCTTCGTGCCGCCAGTGGTGCCGCACGCAGACAGGGTCAACGCAAGCAGAACGGGCCAGAAAATCTTGTTCATTGATCTATCTCTCCATTGAATGAATGAAAACAACCTGACATGGGCAGTCCGGTTCTTCCCCTGCAACCGCCCGATTTTGCTACCAACAAAAAACAGTGTGCATTACGGCCCCCAGACCGGCTCGCGCGCATCCACCCCGGATTCCGACAGACGCGCATGGGTCTTGCCGTCCAGGCTCACCGTGCCGAGTATTCCGTGCTCGCCCAGCACCGTGGCATACAACACGGCCTGGCCATTGGGCGCGAAGCTGGGCGACTCGTCGCGCGTGGTGTCGGTCAGCACGCGGGTTTGTCCCGAGGCCAACTCCATCAGCGCCACTCTGAAACGACCTTCCTCGCGGCTGATATAGGCCAGATACCGTCCATCCGGACTGATCGCGGGGGACACATTATAGCTGCCACTGAAGGTTACCCGTTTGGCTTCGCCGCCGCTGGCCGCCATGCGGTAAATCTGCGGGCTGCCGCCGCGGTCCGAAGTGAAATAAAGGGTTTGCCCATCGGGGGAGAAGACCGGCTCGGTGTCGATATCGCCGCCCCGGGTCAGGCGGGTCAGGCCGCTGCCGTCGGCGCTGATGAGATAAATCTGCGAAGCGCCGTCGCGCGTCAGGACGACAGCCAGCCGCCGGCCATCCGGCGCCCAGGCCGGGGCCGAGTTCGAGCCCTTGAACGCCGCGACCCTGTTGCGATGGCCATTCTGCAGCGACTGCACATACACGATCGGCTTTTTGTCCTCGAACGATACATAGGCGACGCGGGTGCCGTCAGGCGAGAATTTCGGCGAAATCACCGGCTCGCTGGAGCGCATCACCGTGCGCGGGTTTTGCCCGTCCGCATCGGCCACCTTCAGTTCGTAGCGGCGGCCCTGCTTCTGCACATAGGCGATGCGGGTACTGAACGCGCCGGGGATGCCGGTCAGCTTCGCGTACACGATGTCCGCAATCTGGTGCGCCGTGGCACGCCATTGGCCGGGCGTAATGGTATAGCTGTAGCCGGCAAGCTGCGTCTGCTTGAGCACGTCCATCAGGTAAAAGCGGACGACGAAGCGCCCCCCGGGCTGCGCGGTCACCTGCAGATCGGAA